>NZ_JACJOR010000166.1:0-3715 GCF_014695615.1 Leptolyngbya sp. FACHB-711 | reverse complement strand
GCATCTCAAAACTTTAGCTTGATTACGTCTAATCATGGTCACAAAACTGATAAAGAAATACGGGCGAAACAATAAACGGTGGCTCATTCACTGGTGCCGCATACCGCCCATGATGAAGTCAGGTCTTATGCTACTGGCGATCGCATCCCTCATCTCGCTAGTCATTGTCGGAACTGATCATGCCCCGCATTTTTTTCAGGGTTGGCAAAATTCAAGCAACAAAGGTACTGTACCTCGTGCTGCTGAAATTGCTCGTTCAACAAAAGTTCAACCTGTTGCACCATCTATCGTTGGCTATCATTCAACTACGCTCACCATTCACGATCGTCAGGGAAACCCAATCCGCTCGTTAACGGATGGTAATCTCATTTCACTTACGGTAGAAATCCCGCAGAAGGCCAATCAGGCAACTCCAGTCACCTTTGAACTGGATTCTCCTGGAAAACGAGTTGCAGGCTGTACGATTTTGCAGGGAAGCAAAAGCTGTAAAACAGAGCCATTCACGGCATTGGGATGGTACTGGTCGCGTGGAAATCCTACACCTAATCGCCATCTCTACGCCAAATCCGATGTGTTCCCGCAAACAGGAATGACAGCAGTGCAGGTGGCCCCTCGCCCTGTTGTGTTGGTGCATGGCTTCTTATCCAGTGCCAGTAATGCCTGGAGTGCTTATACGGGTGCTAACGGAAGGCTAAGTTCGATTGGGCTTTCGGGTTATGCGGTAGGGGATGGTCAAGCAGAGGGAGTCTTGTCCATTGGTGATTTGAAGTCACCAACCAAACGGACGAACACGATCGCTGAAAATGCCCAAGTTCTGAAACAGTATATTGCTGGCATTAAACAAAAAACAGGGTCCGAGCAAGTAGATCTCATTGCTCATAGCATGGGTGGCTTGATCTCACGCTATTACATCGATCGCCTGATGGAAGAACGCGACGTAGCTCAATTGATTATGGTTGCATCTCCTCACGGGGGCTCAAACTGTGCGAATTTACCAGCCGCACTCGGCTTTTATCTGCCTGCAACGCTGGAGCTACGTCCCACTTATATAAACCATATCTTTAACCCGCAAATTACCCATCGACGTGGTGTTCCTTTCTACCTATTTGCAGGAAATCCGATTATTGAGGCGTTCAAAGCACCCTGCACCAACGTCCCCAGCGATCTGGTCGTTGACCTCAGCAGTGTGGCAACGATCGGTCAACCCCTGGTCGAGCTGCCCTATCTCCATATCGCGATGAATCGGTCACAAGAGGTTTTTAGAACCTTTGTGGAACCACTGCTTAAACATGAAGTGGATGAGTTTCCAGTTGAACCCGATCCACCCGCGACAAACGATAGTACTAAATTGGCTCAATTCACAAAGATCTTTACTGGACACGTTGCCGCAGGTGATCGCAAGCGCGTTACGATTCATCTCGATCAAGTCACAATCGCCAGCTTTTCACTCTTTGATCCCACGCGATCGCTTCAGGTTATTGTGCGGGGCGCAAGCGGCAAGGTGATTCCCTTGAGTGCAGACAAACATGGGTACATCACTGTTAATGATCCAACGAGCCTGATTTATTTAGGATACGGATTTAAGAACCCCAAGCCAGGACCCTGGAATGTAACGTTAGTAACCACCGCTAAAACACCAGCAACTGGCGCAGATTACGCGATCGCCGCAAAAGTGGTGGGTGATGCTGCTTTACAAGCTCAAGTGAGCCATCTTTCCCCCAAAATTAACGAACCTATCACGCTTTCAGCCAGCTTGGCTCTCGTCAATCAACCACTCAAAACGGCTGAGATCGAAGCAACCATTCGCCAGCCAGACGGTCACTCAGAAACCTTGAAGTTAACAGGAAACACAGAGAAGCAAGTAACCTGGAGACCTTTTAAGCCAGGCACCTATGGCATTGATGTTGCAGCACGCGACTTCACCCTGGACGGCAAACTCATTGAACGAACTACATTTCTGGCGGTTGAAGTTCAGCCCTCTTTTAGTAAAGGCTGGTGGAGCCTTATCAGCCTCATTGCAGCGTTTGGAATTGGAATACGGCTGCTCATAGTTCAGGGCAGAAAAAAGAAACGGAGGGAAATGAGAAATCAGTAATGGTGCAGAGATGAACTCCACACCTCCTTTTTCACAACCTATTTGTGAACGCCTTGATGACTAATGATTAATTGCTTAACTGATCAACAGGAGACACTATGCAACAAACAAGCTCAGATCAATCCTCTCTGTTTCCCCGTGTCCATTGGGCGATCGCTATAGGTGTCAGTTCAGCAATCATAATGGCTGCTGGAACCATGTACTATACGCAATCTCAATCCACCTCCACATCACCCTCTCTCGTGGAGACAGCTACACAACCTACAAAAGTCAATGCATTGGGACGACTAGAACCGCAAGGAGAAGTCATTCAAGTCTCTGAGCCGTCCGGGCAGGGTGGTGCTTATCGAATTGATGAACTATGGGCTAAAGTGGGTGATCGCGTTAATGCAGGTCAGATTATTGCTATTTTAGATTCTCGCGATCGCTTGCAAAGTGAGTTAGGTGAGGCTCAGGAGCAGGTCAAGGTGGCTCAGGCAAGGTTAAACCAAGTCAAAGCAGGCGCACAGCAAGGAGAGATTGCAGCCCAACAAGCCACCATTGCTCGATTAGAAGCACAGCTTAATGGAGAAATGGAGACTCAACGCGCCACGATCGCCCGCTTTGAGGCAGAGCTGCAAAATGCAGATGTGGAATATCAACGTCATCGAGACCTGCATCAAAATGGAGCGATTTCTGCATCTGTGCTAGACAGCAAATCACTCGTGCTAAAAACAGCTCAACAACGGGTTAATGAAGCACGAGCCGCACTCGATCGCACGATTCAAACCCTACAACAACAGATTCAGGAATCAAAAGCCACATTGGGTCAGATTGCTGAAGTTCGTCCAACTGATATTGCTGCTGCCCAAGCTGAAGTGAATCGAGCGATCGCAGCTACAGCAAGGGCACAAGCACAATTAAATCATGCATTTATTCGTGCTCCTAAAGCAGGTCGTATTCTTCGAATTCACACTCATATCGGAGAAGCAGTCGGCCCAGAAGGCATTGTGGAATTAGGGAACACCGAGCAAATGTATGCGGTTGCTGAAGTGTATGAAGGAGATATTGGCAAAGTTCGGGTTGGTCAAGCTGCAATCGTTACAGCCGATTCAATCAAAGAACCGCTGCATGGAACCGTTGAGCAGCTCGGTTGGACGATCGCCAAACAGGATGTTCTCAATAGCGATCCAACCGCCACAACCGATGCCAGAATCGTTGAGGTCAAAATTCGATTGGACAAAGCATCCAGTGGACGTGTAGCACAATTGACCAATTTACAAGTTGCTGTGGAGATTAGGCAATGAAAAAGCGATCGATTCCCCTCGCCTGGCTTCAGCTAATCCGTCAGAAAGGACGATTTTTTGTTGCCTTATCTGGAATTGCGTTTGCCGACATTCTCATGTTGATGCAGCTTGGATTTGAGTCTGCCCTGTATGACAGTAATACTCGCTTACACCAAAATCTCAATGCAGATGTTGTTCTGATCAGTCCCCAGGCTCGCAATTTAGCAAACATGGCAACCTTCTCCCGTCGTCGTTTGTTTCAAGCTGCCAGCTTGCCGGAAGTGGAATCAGCAACTCCTCTGTATGTTGCTTTTGCAGATTGGAAAAATCCGCAAACCCGCAGCCAAAATGCCAT
>NZ_JACJOR010000165.1:0-4138 GCF_014695615.1 Leptolyngbya sp. FACHB-711 | reverse complement strand
CAGTAAAGTGTGTCTGGCTTTCTTCAGTCAACGTTCAGTTTATTTTCGCAAAACTGGCTTGAATTTGTCCAAAATACTTAGTTGATGATTTATAGGCTTGCTTCTTTAGATTTTGTTCACGAATGTTTTTCGGTTAAGTACTGATTATCGTAAATTTTACTGAATAAGTGTTTGGCTACGGTGTTACAGTGCATCACCGCAAGCAGTATCTGCTGCATAGTCTTTATTGTTCACTGAGCACCTGAAATCACCATGCTCTTGACCTGCCATTCTCTGATAGTGCTATCAATTGCAATCGCGTTTGTCATCAGTTCCATCCCATTCATCAATCAGATTGCCCTCAAGCACCACAAATTTGACTTACCCTCAAATCGAAAAGTGCATCAGCGCCCGATCGCCCGTCTGGGTGGGATTTCAATTTGTCTTGGGACGCTGCTTGCGCTGGGGGTTGTCGGGCTGCTTGCAGGTGAAAGCATTTTCTCGACTGCCGTTTTCAGCAAAGTGATTTGGGTGCTGCTCGGTAGTTTTGCTTTCTTCCTGATTGGGTTAGTAGATGATCTAGTCAACTTGTCTCCAGTCTTGCGTCTAGGAATGCAGATTTCTGTTGCAAGCTGCGTTTGGCTCGCGGGCATTCGGATCGATTTTTTAACGCTGCCCGGTCTCGGGTTGACTCAGTTAGGATGGCTGAGCCTGCCGATTACCATCCTCTGGCTAGCAGGAGTGGTCAACGCGATCAACTGGATTGATGGGCTAGATGGTCTTGCTTCTGGTGTTTCCTGCATTGCCGCTGTGACGGTTGCGATCGTGAGCCTGTTTACCGGACAGGCTGCCGTTGCGCTGGTGATGCTTGCCCTGGCAGGAAGTTTAATCGGGTTTCTATTTTACAATTTCAACCCGGCTCATATCTTCATGGGCGATGGCGGTTCGTATTTTATCGGGTTTATGATCGCAGGAATGAGTATTGTCGGTCTGGTTAAAAGTGCCACGATTACGGCAATCGTTCTGCCGTTTCTTATCCTGGCAGTTCCAATTCTCGACATGGTTGCGGTCATCCTGATGCGGCTCAAAAACGGACAATCTCCTCTGTCTGCCGATAAGCGACATCTGCATCACCGTCTACTCAAAATTGGGTTGTCGCATCGCTTCACTGTGCTATTCATCTACACCTTGACGTTATGGACCGGAAGCTTGGCGATCGCCCTGGCTGGCATTCCAAACAGTCTTTTTATTGTGATTGCCACAACAGGACTGCTGGGATGTAGCTCCTGGCGTGCCTGGAGCCTGGCTCAACAGAGCTAGCCTTAGTTCCTTTTTGCGGGGTACATCTAACCATCTCTTGCCGCTGCCCTCTGCTTACAAGCAATTGTTCAGATTGCAATTAATTGTTCGCGGAGCCGTTATTCGCAGGGCAATGTTCTCAAATCCTGATCCCCACGCAAAAAGCAAATTGTTTCTATGAACATCAGCGACTGGCTAAAGAAGAACCCCCAGGTCGGCTCTAGTTTTGTGAGTTCCTCCTCCGAACTGGTTGAAGCCAAAACCCGCGTTAAGATCTCCCTAGTCAACCAATTTTTCCCCCCCGACTATGCCCCAACTGGACAATTGATCGAGGAACTCGCGAAGCAGCTTGACCGCCAGGGAGCGGAGGTGGAAGTCTTTACTGGACAGCCAGGGTATGCGTTTCAGGCAGCAAAAGCTCCTGCGTGCGAAACAATCGGTCAGGTTCAGGTGAAGCGATCACGCACATCCCAACTGTTTCCCCAACGGATTCGTGGTAAGGCGATTAACGGTGTTCTATTTAGCATTCGCGCTTTTCTCTATTTGCTAAATCCGCGACGCCAAAACAACGTTATCTTATTAACCAGCGCACCGCCTTTTTTGCCAATTCTGGGCTATCTTGCCAGTTTGTTGTTTGGCATCTCCTATGTTTGTTTAATCTATGATCTTTATCCTGATATTGCGGTTGAATTAGGCGTAATTTCGGCAGATCACTGGCTGGCGCGCTGCTGGCAGGAAATCAATCGGAAAGTATGGCGGCGATCGAAAGGCGTGATCGTGCTAAGCCCCGCAATGAAGGATCGGATAGCCAAAATTTGCCCAGAGGTGGAACATAAGGTATCAGTAATTCATAGCTGGTCAAACCCAAATTGGATTATGCCGCTGCCTAAGGAGGACAACTGGTTTGCCCAAGAGCATCAGCTCGTTGAGCCATTTACAGTGCTATATTCTGGCAACATGGGACGTTGCCACGATGTTGATACTATCTTGGATGCAGCGATTCACTTGCGGGATGAGCCAGTTCGGTTTGTTTGCATCGGTGCGGGTGCGAAACGAGAGGGGCTAATGCAAGAAGTGCAGCAACTAGGACTAAAGAACTTCACATTTCTGCCCTATCAAGATCGCCATGTGCTACCGTACTCGCTAACTGCTTGCGATGTCTCCCTAGTGAGTGTTGCAGAGGGTATGGAGAGTTTGGTTGCTCCCAGCAAACTTTATTCGGCACTGTCTTCTGGTCGTCCACTGGCAGTGATCTGCCCCCAACATTCCTATCTCAATCAGATTGTTGCTGAGGCAGAGTGCGGTGCCAGCTTCAGAAATGGTGATGGACATGGACTGGCACAATTTATCCGATTTTTGATGCACGATCGTCCAAAGGCAGAGGATATGGGTACAGCAGGTCGAGCATACTTAAAGAGATCCTTTACGCCAGAAGCGATCGCTAAACAGTATTACAAGGTGCTGCGCCGAGCGGCTGCTTAGCACCCTGGATATCCCTGAAAGCGTTAAGTCAAGTCCACATCGTCCTCTGCCTAGATAAACTTTTAATGAACTGTTTGTCAGAGGATTGCTTTCAGCTCAGGGATATTACTAAGATTCAGGTTAGGAAATGATTAAGCGATATCATTTCCCCAGGCTTTTCAGGGATTATCGCTTCTACCTCTGGTGCATTTTGGGCTACCGCAGAATTACATCCTTGTGCTAACCAGCCTGGGTACGAACTCCTTTCGTCAACCTGAATAGAGGCAGCGAATGCTTCTCTTAGCACGGGAACCAGGGTAAGTTTTGATCGACCTCGGTATCTCAGGAGCTTAACTAAAGTCCTGTGAAATCGACAGGTAAAGTGAATGTTTCCTGGTATTTTCTGGACTAGGAATGAACTGCATAATCTTTACTCATTCTCGATCAAAACGATAAATCTACTCATGTGCATCACCCCCTGTTCAAGTAAGTGGTAGCAACTCAAGTTTGTCCTTGACACTCTGCAAATTCGATAGATGCATATTGAGGTAAATCAAGACTATGAACTTCAAGACAATTAGTTTAGGTCTGGCAACTGCTGCAATTGCGGCTGGTTCAACTCTGGCTGCTGCACCTGCTCAGGCTCTCACGTTCACGCCCTCCGAAATTAAGTTCGACGTTGATACCCCTGTCGTTTTTAAGTTTGGGGGTGGGGATGCATTGTTCACTGACCAGGGATTGAACGATTTCGGTGTATTCATCACAGGTGCACCAGGTAGCACACTCATCTTCGATGGATTCAAAGATCCTGCTGATGTAGGAACAACTGTATCTTTCCTGTTTCAGGGTGGCGTATCGTATGAGCTGTTTTTGCAGCGCGGAGCAGACGTATTTCTTGCAAGTACTAATGCTTTGTTTAGCGACAACACTCCGTTCGATGGTACGCTTATCAGATTTGAAGATTTGTCCATTGGCTCCTCCGATAGGGACTTCAACGATTACCTTGTTACAGCGACCGCAGTTCCCACTCCTGCCCTAGTTCCTGCTGCGCTGGGCTTCGGCGCGGCAATGCTGCGGAAGCGCAAGAAGACTGAAGAGGACGCAACTAAGGCAAACAGCTAAGGCTACGATCGCTGTTTATGCCTAGTTATCGGGGCGGAATATTGAACCAGTAAAATCTGTGTTCATTACGGGGTTAAATTCCGGAATTTTCGCCCCGATTTCTTGAATTCTTCCTGATATTGGCTGAGTTGAATGAAGAGTGCTCTACTAATGATTTAATAACTGTTCATTCTCAATTTCAGCTGTGAAGCATCATCAGCCAATACACAATGCAGCTAAATCGTGAAAAGTTTGTGAATTCAGAATTGAATACTGAATTTTGGCAGAGGAAGCTATT
>NZ_JACJOR010000164.1:0-3648 GCF_014695615.1 Leptolyngbya sp. FACHB-711 | reverse complement strand
CAATACGCTCAGAAAGCGGCTACTTGCTTGGGCAAATGGATCAACAAAGAAAAGTTTTGCGTGGGGCTTTTGCTGACGTAGGGTTCGGATAAGGGTTTCAACGACTTCGGGTTGTTCTCGCCAGCTTGGCATCAGAAAGAAAATGTCTGAGCGATCGCCCAAGCACAAATTCACTGCTTCGTTCAAGGTTGGAACATTTTTAACAGCAACCTCTAACCCTAACTCTTGTCTTAATTCACGTTTGTGATAGAGAAAAGGTTCTTGCTGAGCCGTAACAATCTTGTCGTTTGTATAACCAACGAATAACACAGATTTCATGGTAAAGAACCCCGGGGAACCACGCATAGCTTAAGGGAATTTTAATGAGCAGCCTATGAAGCTTAAGAGAATTTTTTATAAGGAAAATCTGAGCGGAACGGTAGATCGAATTGCACCAAACGGTAGTCGCTCAAATGGATGTCGGTTGAGTAGGCTAAAAAATTAACCCTTGCCCGGCTCAGGCGAGGGAATGTACCTGGGATCGTTCGACTTCTGTGGACGAATTCCCCTCAACGCCTACTCCTGCTCCACAAAAAAAGGGGCGAGGCTTTGCCTCAGGAACCCCTGCTCTAGCAATGGCTTTAGCGATTGTTGAAATTCAGAATTATTGAAATTCACACCCCGCAAATACTGCTCAACTGCCCGATCCGAAACTATGCTTCCAGCACACGCTGAATCCGACGCTCAAGCTGGTCGAGATCGAGTCCGCCTTCGTCGCGGCTAATTCGCCGAACCGTAGAATTGACCTTCGACAAATCCTGCAACAGGTCAGTCAGGATCTCCTGCTGCTGGCGAGACTGAATCACTTCACGCGGCTCCTGTACCAGATCGCGGACGATCGTATCTTCGGCACGAGATGCCACAATCGGGTCAGGCTGCCCTTCGAGATAAACAAACGTCCGCCGTCCGGGTCCACGCTCCTCTTCCACGGGCTGAAGCGATGTCACCTGATCCGATCGCACATACTTCCCAAACCCTAAATGCACCAATACGGATGATTGAATCTTCATACTGCTTGTGCCTACTGCTACCTCTACTCTCTATGGTAGACAATTTACAGAATCGATAGGATCAAGAGTAGAAGCGGGTTTTACGGCATTTCAGGTAGTGGTTTACACGGGATTTTGAAGGTTATTTTGCATCCATCCAGTTTTTTCCTGCTTTTACTTCAACGCGCAACGGCACATCGAGCTGCACCGCGGATTCCATCGTGTCTTTAATCTGAGGCTGAAGTTCTTCCCAGGTATCGGGGTGAATTTCAAACACCAGTTCGTCGTGAACTTGCAGCAGCAGGTGTGCTTTGTCTTGATAGCCACGCAGCAAGTCGTGCAGCTTGACCATTGCGATTTTGATAATGTCTGCACTCGATCCTTGAATTGGGGCATTCGCAGCCGCCCGCATCAGCTGAGCATCGTACTGATCGCGCAGCCGGATTTGCTCCAGGTCGATCTTTGCCGGATCTTTGCCTTTTAATCGCTTCAGGCTATCGCTGCCGAAGTTGAAGTAGCGGCGACGACCCTTGATCGTGGTGACGTAGCCTCGCCCGATCGCCTCCTGCTGCATTTGCTGCAAATAGGCAAACACTTTGGGATACCGCTGGTTAAAGCGATCGATAAACACCCGCGCATCGCTGGTCGAGAAACCGGATTCTCGCGCAAATCGTGAGGCACCCATGCCGTAGATCACGCCGAAGTTGATCACCTTTGCCAGCCGTCGTTCTTCGGGGGTGATGTCATCTTTCTCGAATAGAAGCTGGGCTGTCAGAGTGTGAACGTCGCGATCGTTTTGATACGTCTCTAGCAGCACGGGTTCGCGGCTCAGGTGTGCCAGAATTCGCAGTTCGATCTGGGAATAGTCAGCAGCAACCATCAGCCAGTTCGGTTCGGGAATAAAGGCGGCGCGAATTTGGCGGCTAAAGGCAGTGCGAATGGGGATGTTTTGCAGGTTGGGATTGGAAGAAGAAAGTCGTCCGGTGGTGGTAACTGCCTGATTAAAATCGGTGTGCACCCTGCCCGTACTGGGATGCACCAGCGTCGGCAGCGAATCCACGTAGGTAGACTTCAGCTTCGTTAAAGTCCGGTGTTCGATCATGGCATCGACAACGGGGTGATCGCCCTGAAGTTTTTCCAGCGTAGCAGCGTCGGTAGAGTAGCCCGTTTTAGTTTTGCGCGACTTTTTGCGATCGAGTCCCAGCCCATTAAACAGCAGATCGCTGAGCTGCTTGGGTGAACCGAGGCTAAACTTTTGTCCTGCCGCTTCATAGGCACGCAGTTCGATCGCTGCCAGGTCGGTTTCGAGCTTTTCGGAAAACTGTTTTAGATAGTCCGTATCGATGCGAATACCTGTCCATTCCATGTCTGCCAGCACGGGTTCGAGCGGCACTTCTACTTCGCGTAATAGGCGATCGAGTTCGGGGTAGTCGTGCAGTTCGGCGCGCAGTTTAGACACAAGTTGATAAGTGATGTAAGCGTCTGTGCCGCAATAGTCTGCAACTGGCTCTACTTCTAAATCAGCAATGTTCTTGCCCTTTGGAACTAAATCCTCGTATCCCAGAGACGTCAAGCTCAAGTAGCGAATCCCCAGGTCGCTCAGTTTATGGCTCTGCTCCGGGTTAATTACATAGCTTGCTAGCATCGTGTCAAACACCACGCCTCGAAGCTCGATGCCCTGTTTTCGCAGCACAAGGCGATCGTACTTCGTGTTCTGAAGCACCTTGGGATAGTCTGTATTTTCCAAAATCGATCGCAGCGACTCTAGAGCCAATTTTTGGTCGAGATTTCCTCCCGATCGATGCCCCAGCGGAATGTAGGCAACATCGTCCGCCTTTTCGCCCCAGCAGCAGCCAATCCCGACCAGCTCGGAATCCAGCGGATCGATTGCGGTTGTTTCCGTGTCCCAAGCAACGAACTGATTTGGATTGGTGAATTGTTGGAGGCGATCGACCAGCGATTTTAATTTTTCTGGGGTATCGATGATGTGCGGTTGCACGATCGCCGATTTCATTTGCTGGCTTTCAGCGGTTTCTTCTGCGCTAAAGAACCACATATCATCAGTTTCGGGTGCATCAAACAGGCTAGAGTTACCTTTGCCGGGAGCAAGCCTGGCGTTTGCAATTTCTGGATCAGCAGAATGGCGATTGGCGGGATCAGTATTCTCCGCAGTTGGATCGTTGAGAAGTCGCTGAATCTTATTTAGATTGCCGAGAAATTGACGGAACTCCAGCTTTTCCAATATGGGGACGATCGCCTCTGGCTCAAACCCGTGCAGCTTGAAATCTTCCAGCGAGACATCGAGCGGCACGTCCAGGTGAATCTGCGCCATATACTGCGAGTGCAGCGCGGCATCTCTGCCTTCTTCTAATTTCTTTTTCGTTGCGCCTTTAATCTCGTCTAGCGAGGCATAAATGCGATCGAGCGAACCATAGGTACCTAGCAAACTGGCAGCCGTCTTTTCACCAATGCCCTTCACGCCTGGAATGTTGTCTGAAGGATCGCCGCAGAGTGCCTTAAAGTCCACAATCTGCGAGGGCAAAATCCCCATCTTATCCTTCACCTGATCCACCCCAAATTCCTTTGGCGGTGGCGTACCTTTGCCAAACGTGGTACTCAG
>NZ_JACJOR010000163.1:0-8200 GCF_014695615.1 Leptolyngbya sp. FACHB-711 | reverse complement strand
GTCCATTTTGGGCGTAATGCTCGACTTCTCTTTCTGCTAATTCTTCGAGTTGAGCCAAATGATGATCGTAGCGTTCTTGGAGTAATGGATCTCGCAGCATCGACACAAGCGGCGGTGTCATGCTCATGGTCATTTTGAAATCGATTCCGTCTTGCTTGAGTCCTTCAAAGACGTGCAGCAGCGGAATGTAGGTTTCAGTAATCGCCTCAAATAGCCACTCTTCTTCTAAGACATAGTCGCTTTCAGGATGTCTGACGAAAGGCAAGTGGGCGTGCAAGACCAGGGCAAGATAGCCAATACTCATAGGTTTAAGGTCTGACGGTTAAGACAGGCAATGGAACGATTTAGCAGACAAGACAGCAAACAAGGTATGTAGGGAACGTAAATCGGGCATCCTATACCGGATCGGGAAAAGCCGTTGCCAAGATTGTAAAGCAAAAGTTAAGCAAAACGATTGATGGGGCAAAGGGAGTTATGGCAGAACTACGTTTAATCGAACTGGCACAGCAGGGTGATCCGCAGGCGATCGCAGCTCTGATGAATCAGTCGCTTCAGCCCAAGGGCATGACGGCAACAGTGGAGCGGCAGGGCAATGCGCTGGAAGTTACCCTCGAAGCCGATCGCGTCCCCAATCGTCAGGCATTGACTGCGTTTGTCGAGAAGGGCATTCACAATCTCGGGATTGAGTCGATTCGATCGATTCGCATTATGGGACAGCAGACGGGCGCGAGTTTTCCTGCCTGGATGCAGGAATTGTATCTGGAAGTGTCCCCGGCTGATTTGCTGGGTGATGTGCCGAATCAGTCCATCACCGAAGCGGGTTCCCTGGCCGATGCCTCAGGGGCTTCACAGTTTTCCGAAGAGACGATCGCGCCCAGTTTAGAACCCGATTTCCCTGAATCTGATTTCGCTGAAGGCATGGCTTCACCGTCTGCCGCATCTGAGCCGTTGCCGGATTTGCTCTTTCCAGAAGCTTCCGACGTTCAGGGTTTAGCAGGCTCAGACTTATCCGCTGCTTTAGAGGGATTGAGCGAAACGCCGCTGCCGCCGTCGAGCAATCAGGCTGATCTGGAAGCCGAACTCGGAGCAATTTGGGATGAGCAGGCGCAAGACCAATCGAATGATCTTCTGCAAGATCTGTTTGCCGATTCAGACGCGACCCGTTCAGAAAGCGATCTGGATCAGTTTTCGGCTGAATTGGATGTCAGTCCTGACCCTGCCGCACCCAGTGCCCTCGATGACCTGAGCAGCTTGCAAGACTTGTTTGCCGACGAATCGATCGAGACGAAGCTGCCCGACCGTTCCCCTGACCCGGTGCTGACTGACCCCTGGGAAGACCTGCCTCAGGCTGATGCTGCCGGGTCCGATCGTCCTGCGGCTGGAATGATCGACGATCTGTTTGCAGACAGCCCCAATGACCCGGCAACCACCGACGAGATGGAGTTTGAGGCTGCCGCAGTTCCGTTGACGAGCGTTGATGATTTGCTGGCGGCACTTGATGGCGAGGAAGACACTGGAATGAGTGCGGATGAGGGTGGTCGCAGTGAAATTGGCGATAGCAGCGATGAATCTGCTGATGCGTTTGAAGCTGCATTCGGGGAAACGCAAAATCCTGATGACGCGCCTGATTCCACCACTGTCCTGGTCGATCTATTTTCCGTAGATGTCTCAGCAGAAAATGGAGAACCGCTTTTTACAGAAGAAGTAATTCTGATTGAGGAAACGATCGTCTTCGATTCATCTGATGATTTTGCTGGAGATGAGCTTGTCGGGAATGACGCTAGCGAGGACGTTTCGGCTGACTTTGGTGCGGGCAACGAAGCCGCCATGCTTGATCTGTTTTCTGAAGACGCTTTTTCTGAAGACGCTGCACCCGAAATCCCGCCAGACGAAGCCGCCATTGCCGATCTGTTTTCAGAAGCGGCAGCCCCAGAAGAAATCGCTCCACCTGAAACAGCAGACGACGCACTCGATCGGGCACTGTTTGGCTCTGACGATTTTGAGGCTGGTACTTTTGAGGCTGGTATTGATCAAGGTAACGACCCCGGGATGAGCGAAGCAGATTTCGCGATCGATGAAATGGGCTTGCTGCAAACCGATGACAATTTTGCGTTTCCAGCGCAGGAAGAAGGGGACAGGGCGATCGATGATCCAGCGATGCCTCCAGGTCTCTCAAGCGCGATCGATGAGAATTTGTTTATGGTTGCCTCTGAGCCTTTAGACTTTGACAGTCTGGAGTTTGGCATTTCAGAATCCGAAGCGTTGGATGCGAATTTGATCGATGAGCTAGGTTTTGAGCCAGGTTTTGAGTCAGAGTCTGAGTCAAATTTTGATCCAAATCTTGAGTCAACTTCTGAGTCGCTCGACTTTTTGGATGAAATGGCAACCGAAGCCGAAATGCTGCCCGAGGTGATGCTCCAGGATCAGTGGATCGAATCTTCGCCCTCTGAGGAGTCTCTTGCAGGGGAACTCGGACTAGAAGGATTTGCCCCAGAAGAATTCGTTACTACGTCTGAGCAGGATGTTTTGGCTCAGGAGTTTCCCACGGGCTCCGACCCGATCGATTTCCCAACTGATTTTTTCCCCGCTGAAACGCCTGCTGAATCGGTTGGTTCGCAGTTTCCTACAGCGGGAATTGAGGAATCTGCTGCCACCGCAGAACCTTTTGCAGATTTTGGGGAAGCAGGCGATTTGGAAGCCAGCAATTCAGATGTGGGTGATTCGGACGTAAACAATTCAGACGTAAGCGATCGAAATAATAATGACAATCTCGATCTGACCGATTGGTTTGCAGATCAGATCGATTCGGGCGATCCGGCGGCAGAACTCTCGACTGCACCCTCCGAGGACTTTTTGATCCACGAAGATATGCCCAATTTTGGCTTCAGTGGGGAAGCTAGCTCCGAAGCCGCCGCTGATGCTCTGTTTAACGATGTGCCTCCCGAACCCTCGTTTACCCCCGAAGCCGATCTTCTGGAGGAGCTGACTTTTGAGGAAACGTCTGAGGACCCTTCAGAAAACGCTTCAGCTGAATTTGCTCCATTAGAATTTGCCCCATCAGACATTGAGCCCGAACCCGCTCAGCCTGAGATTACCCAGGAGCAGCTCGAAGCCCAGATCGAAAACCTGTTTGCCGAGGAAGAAGACAGCGTGACCGAAGACAGCTTCCAAAACTCCTGGGAGCTTGCATCCGATGATGTGTCTGACGACTCTGCTGATATCGCAGCTTGGGGCAGCCCACTGGATTTAGACCTGGGCGAACCTGCTGACCTGGAAGAACCTGCTTTGCCCGATTTTGCAGAGCAATCTAGTTTTCCTGAAGACCTGACAAATGCGGATCTCATCCTGGAGCCGCTTGTCCCGGAATATTCCGAAGAAATCATTGCTTCGGACTCTGTTCTGGATGATGCGCCCTCGACCGCAGAAACCGTCCTGCCGGATTTGAGCTTTGAAGACGAAGTGACGATCGTAGAGCATGATTTGGCCGATAACGATCTGCCTGATTTGGCAGTCTTGACCGATATGCCAGACATCGACCTCCCCGATGATCAGGTCATTCCTTCGCACGAAGACCCGTTTGCAGCTGACCTCGCAGGCTTTGACGCTGCTTTGCCCGAAATGGCTACCGACGATGCCGATACCTCGCTGGCAAATACTCTGAGCTTGTCGGAGGCGATCGATCCAGATCAGCTTGTGAATGATTTACAAGGTGACGATTTACAGCGTGACGATTTACAGGACAATCCGTTGGAACTGTCGCTCGGCTTCCAGAACAGCCTAAATCAGGAAGATTACGGCGATCTGACCACGCTGGAGGAGCCTTCCTTACTGGAGGAATTAACCGACGAACAGCTTCAGGAGTTGCTGGGCAACCAGCCGGAGGATGTCGCGCCTAATGACTTTGCCCTGGATAATCCTGCTCTAGATAACCCTGTTCTAGATGACCCTTCAGAAGACCCTGTGCTTCAGCAGTCCTTCTCGGAGCCATTTGCCGATTTCAACCCGGAACCCGTTTCAGAAACCCCGGCAGATCTTTCAGATCCCGTTTCAGCTTCCCCTGAGAACGAACCTCTGCTCGACTTCCTTAATCGACAGTTTGGCCTGGAAGAAGAGCTGTCCCCGGTGGAAGAACCGGAGCTAAGCTCGGAGCCAGTAGCCGATCGCGAAATCCTCGCGGAAACCGAGTTCCTCGATCGATCGGAGAATGCACACCAGCCCACACAAATTCCGTTTGCAGCGACCCCGTTTGCAGCGGCTTCAATGGCTGCCTCTGACGTGCCTGCTGCTGTCGAACCGAATCTGGATCTGTCTGACGATTGGCTGGATGATACCAGTCCCGCAATGCCTGCCCATTCTGAAACTGCTCCTGCGATCGAGGCAGACGATTCAGAGTGGCAGGAACAGTCTCAGGAAGATCTGGAACGCCAGCTTGAATCTTCTGATTTTGTCCAGCCTGTACCAAATCAGGTGTACCCTCCTGCTGAGCCGAGTGCTGCTCCGCCCAGAGTCGTCGTGTCTTCCTCACCGTCTCGCCCAGCCTCTAGTTCAACCGGGATATTTACGCTCATTCTGTTTTCGATCGTCGGATTTATTGCCGCGCTGCTCGGATTCTCGCTCTGGTCAGAGCTTTCTGCTCCGCCTGAACCTCAACCGCAGCCTGTGCCTGCCCCCACTGATCCCCCGGCTTCTCCGGTAGCTCCCCCGACAGCTCCCACCGCGCCTCCGGCAGCCCCAGCGGTTCCTCCTGTCCAAACTGCTCCTCCTACTGCTCCAGTGGCTCCTCCGGCAGATGCTCCCGCCGCGCCCCCGCCAGCTCCGGCAGATGCTCCAGTGGCTCCCCCGCCTGTTGCCCCCGTGGTAACACCTGAAGCATCCCCAGTTCCTCCTGCTGCTCCAGTGGCTCCTCCGGCAGATGCGCCCGCTCCTCCAGCGGCTCCTGCTTCACCGTAGAAGAGAAATTCTTAAGTGGGGGCAAAATCGCCCTCACACCTCTTCCTCTTTTGATGCCTCACGCAATCGGGTAACAGTAATCCGGCAACAGCAAAGAACACAAAACAAAAATCCCCCGATCGACTCAAAATGGATCAGGGGATTTTTTCGATTAAGACGATCGCTAACGTTTGTTGTTATCCCTTATTGTTGTCCTTCTACCGAGAATTGTTCAAAACTAAACCGTTCAAAACTCGATCGGCTACACCGAACTTTTTGCGCCCAGTTCACCTAAATTAGCCGTTGAGTCAGCATTCGCAGCCCGCTCTTTTTCAAGCCGCCGCTTCCGTGCATAGAGCTGAATAATTGCTGCCATTGCCACAATCATTGCCACAATGCCCCAAGCCGTTGCTGACGTCGGTAAACTATTCTTAAAGACTGCCAGCAGCACAATTAATACAAGAAATAAAGTTGGTACTTCGTTGAGCCAGCGAAACTTTTGTCCGCTCCACTGCATATTTCCGGCTGCAAGCTGTTTCATCCAGCGACCGCAAAGGTGATGATAAACCACCAGCAGCGCGACCAGACTGAGTTTGACATGGAGCCAGGTTTCGTGTAGCAGGCTTGGCGCAGTAACCAGCATTGCGATCGCCATTGCCACGGTCAGCACCATTCCAGGCGTGGTAATCAGGTTATAGAGACGCTTCTCCATAATCTGATACTGCTGCTGCAAAATCGTGCGAGCGGGTTCGGGCTGCTCATCTGCCTCAGCGTGATAGACAAACAAACGCACAAGATAGAAGAGTCCGGCAAACCACACTACGACTCCGATGATATGAAACGCTTTAAACCAGAGATATGTCATGGGATGTCTTTATCTATTGTCCAGCCCTCATTGTATCGAGTGGGAAGGGGATCAAGATAGATGAAAAAACAGCCGCAGCGACAAGCCGATCGTTAAGTTTAATGCGTACTCAGATACCAGGGAGATAGAGATTTTGACAAGCGAATCGCAACTAGAAATAAGCGAGACACGATCCAAATCGGAGTCAGTGAAAGATTAAGAAGTGAAACAATTCAAACCGCGTTAAGCCACGTTAAACCGCGTGCTTAAACAGCGTATCTAGATAAACCCTGGCAGCCCGTCGATAACTGCGGGAAGAATCGGGAGTCGAGCTTGTGCCGTTTTGCAGCAGGAAGAGCGAGAGCGCGGCGCAGAAGACCCGGTCATGATCCCAGTCAGGGTGGGTTTCTAGATAGCCTTGAAGCGACTCGTGCAGTTCTTCCGGGATTTCTGCCAGGATGCTAACCGTTGCTTGCATGGGAACCTCGTTGAAGATGAGTAACTGTAAAAGATACCTCTAGTTGCTTCAAATGAAGCAAATTTGCTCACAGCTATCGGTACAGGGCGATTAACTCAAAGGAAAACGGCTTTGTACCGCAGCAGAAAGCTGAGCGAACCTCATCTCGTCCAACCCTACCGAATCCTTGCTGGAAGCGGCGGGAATGGCTTCGGTGAGCTGCCCTTAACTTTGGTGGTCGCATCATTTTGCGCTATGGGGGGGTAGGGTTGTCAATGCCAATTTTTTGTGGCATGAAACAGGTGACGAAATATCCTTCACGAAGGAATGAGGGTTTCAAGCTAATTTTTGTTACATTTCTTCACAAAATCCAGGAAAAATCTTGTGAAATGCTTGTCTGCTCCGTAATCCACAGGAATTCCCCAACCCCCGATCGCACCGTTGCTGCCTGTGGAAAACCCAGGTTAAGCCTGTGGAAAACTGCATCATGCCTGTGGAGAACTTGTGGAATGGGTGGGGAAAAGCCCTTCTTCTGTAAAGTTTTGTAAAGAATTCCTCAATCTGTTCCGGTTCACCCCTGGCAAACCCTTTGGTTAAAAGCATTGCCGCGATCGAGCCTCCTTCAAAACAATTGTGCTGAGTCATGAATTCTTAACTTCGCTGCACGATTTGGGAGCATTGTATAACAGTATTGTCAAGATTCACATGAACTATCCCTCACCTCTTCACCCACCTTTTCACCCATCCCCCTCCTCAACCCCTACCTTCCCTGCTAAGCAAAACACCATCCGCTAAGATATAAAGCGGAATTGCTCAGACAAGACTGAATCAAACGATCTCATTTAGGCTTAATTCGGGAGGAAAGATTGCCTACACTCGGCGTCAATATTGACCATGTGGCGACTATTCGGCAGGCACGCCGCACCGTTGAACCCGATCCTGTTGGGGCAGCCGTCCTTGCGGAACTGGCAGGAGCCGACGGCATCACCGTTCACCTGCGGGAAGATCGGCGGCATATTCAGGATCGGGATGTGCATCTGCTGCGTCAGACCGTGCGAACCCATCTCAATTTAGAGATGGCAGCGACCGATGAAATGGTGTCGATCGCCCTGGAGATTCGCCCGGACTATGTGACGCTGGTTCCCGAACGGCGCGAAGAAGTGACGACCGAAGGTGGGCTAGACGTTGCAGGGCAGATCGATCGAATGCAGCAGGTGGTTGATGCCCTTCAGGAGGCAAATATTCCCGTGAGCCTGTTTATTGACGCTGATTCGGCTCAGATTGACGCGGCCGCGATCGTTAAGGCAAAATTCATCGAGCTGCACACCGGACGCTATGCCGAAGCCAAAGACGATGCCAGCCGTGCTCAGGAACTTACCTTCCTCAAAAAGGGCTGTCAGCAGGCACTTGCTGCCGGAATCCGGGTGAATGCAGGGCATGGCTTGACCTATTGGAACGTCTACCCGATCGCCTGTCTTCCCGGTATGGAAGAACTGAACATTGGGCACACCATTGTCAGCCGTGCTGTTTTGGTCGGGATGGAGCGAGCCGTGCGCGAAATGAAGCAGGCAATTCGAGGGGAGTTTTAGAGGAGGGTAGAAAAGTATGATTAGACTCGCGCCCCCTGAGTCCCCTGGGTACTGGATGGAGCCGAGCTAGCTTTCTCCTGAATTTCAAAGTTCCCCAGCATGGGAGGATTTAGAAGGCGATGCAGAATCGCTGCGGCTGATCAAACTGCCTGCTGCCATTCCGCTTATTTCGCCCTAGTTCGAGCAATTTCATCGATCGTTTTTTAACCTGTTATCACTTGTAATCAAAACTTAAACTTCAAGCCAATGCAAACCTACTACTATGCTGTAGCAAGCCAGCGATATCTGCTGGAAGAAGAGCCGACCGAGGAAGTTCTCAAAGAGCGGATTCGCTACTATCAGGAACAGGAAAAAGAGCGCGACTTCTGGCTGGTGCTTCAG
>NZ_JACJOR010000162.1:0-5839 GCF_014695615.1 Leptolyngbya sp. FACHB-711 | reverse complement strand
GCTTCGCCGCTGACTTGCCCGATAATCAGAAAACTATCAGAGCCGTGCAAAGCTGCAAGAACATCTTCCTGACTGTATCAGTTTTTTAGCTGAACCAGTGGATAGGAGGGGTTCAGTATAAACATTAGTCAGTATAAATATTAGGATGAGCCAGAAGTCGTAACGCATTCACTATGGACGCTGTTGAATTACAAAAAAGATATCAGGCAGGTGAACGGGATTTTACCGGAGTAGATTTAGCAGGTGCTAATCTTGCAGACCTTGTACTCAACGACGCAAATTTTGATTAAGCAAACCTGAGCAGCACAAAGTTGAATTGATTGCACTTAGAACGGGTCAACTTTAGCCACGTCCTGATGGATCGTGCAGGCCTAACGAATGCAAACTTGAGCAGAGCAGATTTAACCGAGGCAGATTTCAGTGCTGCCTTACTGATTCGTGCCAATTTGACAGATACAATATTCACAAAAACGATTTTGAAATGGGCATCGCTCAGCCATGTCACTCCCGCTGACCTTAATTTAAGTCATGCCATTTTAGACAAAACTGTATTGCCCAACGGTTCAGCGCTAGAGCGATAGCGGCTACAACATCAAGCGGAACACTAACGCGATCGCCCACTCAGCCCCAAACGCAAATATTCAATTTTGATACAGGCATTCATCAGGCAGGTTAGTCCGTGGTCGGCTGCCATCTGAGCCGCGACAGGGTTAGAAATTCCCGACTGTGCCCAAACTGTTTTCGCGCCAATCTCGATTGCCTCCTGCACCACCTCTGGCAGAAATTCCGATCGCCGAAACACATTCACCAGATCGATTGCCTCTGGAACTGCTTTGAGCGTGGGATAGCAGGGCTGATTCTCAATCACATTAAGTGCCGGGTTCACCGGGTAGACGCGATAGCCCGCCTGACGTAAAAAATGGGCGATCTGATAGCTGGGACGATCAGGGCGATCGGAATGCCCTACAACGGCGATCGTTTGCGTCTGCGTGAGGATTTGCCGCAGATGATTATCAGTTGAATCAATCATGGCTACTGCTCGAATCTTCGCGAATCCATAGGGCTAAACCGCCGCCTCGTCCTCGCGCTGCGATCCAGTCTGGCGTTACGCTGAAAAAGGCAAAGAACGGCAGCTTGGCAATAGGCCTCTGTTCAAACTCTGCGGCTTTGGTTTGCCCGCCGCGAAATCCGATTTGGAAGACTGTTTTTCCAAAACAATCGATGGCAACTTGCGTGAAATCGAAGGCAAGCAAGTTTTTCTTGCCCAGATACTTTGCTGGACCTGTAAACCGGAGCCGCACTGCACCCAGGCTGATTTGATTCGTGATGATGCCCTGCCCAAATCCCGCTGCCACTGCTTTTGGAGCAGCAAAAAAGCCAATCTGAGCAGGAGTCCACT
Source organism: Leptolyngbya sp. FACHB-711 (assembly GCF_014695615.1). Classification (NCBI taxonomy): domain Bacteria; kingdom Bacillati; phylum Cyanobacteriota; class Cyanophyceae; order Leptolyngbyales; family Leptolyngbyaceae; genus Leptolyngbya; species Leptolyngbya sp. FACHB-711. Next base: position 4,440 of record NZ_JACJOR010000162.1, on the reverse strand, counting down.
GCGGCAGGTAAACTCCTTTTTTTAAGCGAGTGCCGCCTCGTGTTTGTCCTTTCGTTTGTCCCTTGGAGGGCGAGCGTTTTTTTACGCCAGTGGTGAAACAGAGCCGCCATTCCCCCACCAAATCCGCGAACGGATACTGAAGTCGCTGCTGTTTTGCAGCAAGTTCTGCCTGAAGCAATGCTTGAACCACTGCCTCGGCTGGGGGACGATCGATCGCAGTTTCTCCAGAAGGCTCCGCTTGCTGATTTGCAGTCGGTTGAGCGGACACACGATAGGATTTTGCTGCCTGCGATAGCACATGAACAAAGTCGGGAATCGCAGCAGGGGAGAGATCCGTTGCCATGATTCAGGCCTGATTGAAGAAATAAAGTGAGGCTTAGCTGCGCTTTTGCCGACCCCGCGTAGAACGAGTCGCTGGCTTACTGGCAGTTGCACGGCTGCTCTGACCTTCTTTTGCACTGGCAGCTGCAGTGCGAGTGCGGCGACGAATCGGTTTCCGCTCAGCTTCCTCAGTCTCTTCAGGTGCAGCAGTTTCTGTTTCCGCTTCGGCTGCCTCTGAAGTATCTATCTCTGCATCATCAGTTTTGCGAGTGCGGCGTGTGCGGGTTTTGGGAGCAGCAGTTTTGTCTTTGTTGGACTGCCGCCTACCTGCGGGTACATAGCTCTTGAGCGTGGTCGCGCTAATTTCGATTCCTTTCTCAGTCAGCATTTTTGCTAAATCATCGTAGCTGTAGCCTTTTGCCAGAGCCGCCTGAATTTGGTCACGCAATTGACCGACTGCCTCACGCAACGACAAATTCTCTTTCGGTTTTTCCGGCAATTCTTGAAGATACGACCCTGCTTGTTCAACAGACTGTTTATTCACATTCACGGCTTTCGATCGTCCACGGGTTGCTGCTGTCATATTGGATTAACCAGAAATGAAGTGATATGTCAATCATTCTATGGTGAAACAGCAAAAGTGTGAAACATTTTCAACACAAAAGTTTCATCGGCAACAAGATAAATTTGAATCGCCGATGATAAAAAGGAAGATAGACTTGCCATCTCTGCTTAGAAGCCGGGACAAAATGGAAGTTGTATCTTGAGGGTTCAGGAAGAACGATCGTATGCTGGCAGAATCCAAAGCGTAATTCGTTCCAGTAAAACGAGTGTCGCCGTCACCGCAATCGCCAGAAAAAATAGAATCAGGTGCGTTTCGTTGTGGGCACGAAGAGCAAAGCTGAGGGAAGCCGAAACGGCAGGCGGATGAACAACATCAAGAACAATCATCAGCACGATGGTCATCACCAGAGAAATTCCTGCCGCAAGATATCCGCTACCAAAGCAGAGCAACAATACCCAGCCGATCATGGCTGCCATTAAGTGAGAAATGGTCAGGGTGCGAACAGTATTCGTTCCGTGCTGTGGATCGAGATAAATCAAAAACGCGCTGAATGCCAGAGATGCAAACAGTAGCCGCTACTGGGACAGCACTTCGACAAAAGCAAGCACACCTGAAACTACTGCCGTCGGCGCAAAAGCAAGCGCAGGCTCTCCGCGCCAATTAAGCCGCTGGCGTAAGGAGCGGTTTGCCCCTTTAAAAGGTCTTTGGCTCGATCGCTGCTGCCCCATCTTAGTTCCATCATCGTCTGACTCAAAAATAGATTTTCATTCGTGCTGCTGTTCGCAGTTTAGGGTGGCTACTCGATATTTTGATTAAGCTGTTCGATCAGCCAATGTTGAACGACTGATTCAACTTCATCCGCAACCTCATCCAAACCATGGCCAGCGTCCGGGTAGAGAATGAGCTGCTTTGGCTCAAGGGCGTGCTGATAAATCTGCTTTGAGCAGGTAGGAGACAGCACTGGATCAGCCGTGCCGTGTAGCAGCAGCAGCGAGCAGCGCGATGCCAGTTCGGGAACCGCTTCCGTGCCGTAGGACTGGGGCGCAAGGGCAATAACCGTTTTTACCGCCAATGTCGCCGCCGCCGCCTGAATGACTACCGCTCCGCCAAATGAATGTCCAACGAGGGCGATCGCCTCAATGCCCTGATCCTGCAAAAATCGGATTCCCACCAGCACATCCATTACCGAGAGGTCGAGTTGAGTTGGCTGACGGTAGCGCACCCGCAAAGAATCAATGCCCGATCGCAATAAAATCTGCGCCAGTCGCGGATAAAGCTGCTGTGCCGGACTGTCCCAACCGCCACCTACACCACCAACCCAAATTACTCCCTGAGTTGTTTTTTCTACCGCTTCGTCGGCACTGTCTGTTTTTGCGGCATCTGTTTTTGCAGCATAGTATTGACAGTGAATGATTGTATTGTTGAGCGTAAGCTGAACCGGACGGTAGCCATCGGACTGTTGCTCTCCAATTTCCGCGTGTTGCGGCATCAAGTCCATGAAATTGTGAAAGGTCTGCATTGCTTTACTCAACTTACACATTCACAGAGTAACTATGGGTTAGTGTGTCGCTTCAAATCCGCAAAAGCCTCTGCCCGTGGTTGAGAAATTGTAACAATCGAACGGTTACAGCTTAATTCATCAAAGGAAGCCAGACTCATCAACGTCGATTACTTTAAATTACAAGGGTGAATTGCGAGGGTAATTTATTGAATTAACATGAGCCAGCATCCTGTAAACCCACAAAATGCCATTTCTTCCACTCATCATATGCATCAAGCGATCGATCAACGTTCTGTTATCAACGTCCTGCTGAGCGCACAGAACAGAGTGTAAAAATGCCGAAAGCAATAGCGGCGAGATTGCTAGGTCAACATCGATCGAATCTTTGCATGAATCTTTGCATGAATAAATTTAGGCACTGCAAGAAGAAATTCGATCGCTTTGCTCAAAGCCAAACTTATCGCAGGATGATTAAAAGCAAGATTGATTCAAATTGACGCAATTCACCTATGACTCAGCCCAACTCTCAGCCCAACTCCCAGCCTCTCACGCTAAACCCGCCACCGGAATACGAACTCAAGCTCCTGACTGCTCTCGCCTATTTTTTAGGACGCAGTCTTTCTGCACAGGCGTTGGCTTGCCTTAGTATGTATCTACGCCAGTCCGAGCCGCGCATTATGTCTCAGGTGCGCTACTACGCCCACAAAGCCGGACTGCATGAATATGACCTGCTGGACTTAATTTTTGAGCATCCCGATCGCGCTGATGAGCTACTGAAGCGGGCAGGAAAGGTGCATCAGCCGCAGGATAGGGATGTATTTGAAGAGTAAATCTGAACTAAAAATCGGGGGAAACCCAATTCCGGCTTTCGTCGGTATCAGGAATTTCCCCCTTTAATCAAAAACGCGCTACATCCTCTCGCACTATATTCTTTCTACATTATCTATCGATCGGCTGCGCGCCCATTGCCACCACTGCACTGCGGGAAAAGTTAATGCGCTGCTCAAAGTCGAGGCTCTTGATCGATTCACTAAAGCGATCGGTTTCAGAAGGAAGCTGATAATCCGAAGGAACTTGAATCACAGAACCCTCATCCATTGCCTGAGCAAGCTGGAGCCAGAAGCTAAGTTTTGCGCTGGAGCTGAGCGCACTGTAAGCATGGCTGACATCCGTATCGGCGCAAGCAATAATATTGCGCTGGGCTTCGAGCTGCTCTTCGGGAGAGAGAGCCTGAATTTGATCCACCAGCGATCGAGAAATCGCGTGCTGAGCCGGGTCGTTTGTCGGGGTGAGCTGATCTTTCAGGTCAAGGTAGCCATACCACAACAGCGCGAGTTGAGTATCAGCATCAAAACCCTGGAACATTTGTAATGCTTCATTCGTTTGCTGGTCGGCGGTAAAAGTCATAAATCATCTCCTGATTCATTTACAAAAAAATTACAGAAAGACGGAAATAAAAACGCCCTGTCAATCTGTGCTGAAGTTAACAAATAGAGATTCAAGGGATAACCGCACCCTGGGCAGAGATCGTCTTTGCAGGAAACCTTCCTTAATTGATTTAGAAATGATTCAATAGACGGACATCAATTTGCAGTTTGTCCTTTATTCGCAGAACCCGACTCCTTCTCCCCTTAGAAGCAAGAGTCGGGATCCAGTCAGTCCAGGGTTCCTCGCCCCCAACAGGAGAGCAGCAGGAGCAGGCTGAGAAGGAGAGCAAATCCCATAGGAGACGATCGCTTAGCTAGCGTTTAAGGAATGGCATCTCGTTAAAAGTGAGCTTGAGAAGATTTCACCTGCATTAGCGAATGACCGCAATTTTTGCAGAATTTCGCATCGCGATCGTGGCTCTCCAGACCACACGCTGCACAAATTGTTTCAACCTGATTAGACGTTTTAATCAACTGTTTGATCAAATCGCCTAACTGCCAGGGAATCAGCGCGATGCCGGTCAGGATCATCAGCACCGTCAGCAATCTTCCCGTCTGAGAAATCGGCGTGATGTCACCAAATCCCACGGTTGTCATCGTTGCTACCGAAAAATACACTGCATCTA
>NZ_JACJOR010000161.1:0-3945 GCF_014695615.1 Leptolyngbya sp. FACHB-711 | reverse complement strand
AAGCGCAAGTTGCTGTGGATTGTGGACCGGCATCCAGTGCATTGTTCAGGGGCAGTGAAACAGTGGTTGGACGAGCACGAGCAGGAGATCGAACTGCTGTACCTGCCGCCATACTCGCCGCAGTTGAACCCAGCCGAGTATCTCAACTGTGATGTGAAGCAGGGGGTGCGTGCCAAACCACTGACTAGAAATCAGGCTCAGTTGCAGCAGCGAGTGTCGTCTCATTTGCATAAACTCCAGAAGCTCCCACAGCGAGTCATGCGATATTTCAAGCATCGGTTTATTGCTTATGCTGCATAACTTCATGCCTCTTCTATGATTGCCGGGTTAATAATGCACCTCAAGCCGCAAAAACGCCGCTTTTTTCTACTGGGTTTGCGGGCGATGAGACTGATCCAGTCTGCTCTCTAGCTCTTCTGTCACCCCATGAGTTGTCTATGTCCATTCTGCAACAGCTCCCTGGAACCGTCCCACCATCCAAAATCCGCCCAGTTATCGCTTTGTCGGCAGCGTACTGCTAGAATTTGCTCGCTATTGCAGTCATGAACTGGGATATGGAGGGTTGGTAGGACTTTATTCCTTGCCAGGCGCAGAACCATTCTACCGTCGCTTAAACATGAACGAGTGTGGACCGGATGCTCACAAAGAGGACTTAATTTACTTTGAGTGGTACACGCCTCAGTCTGCTGGGTTCGACTGGGAAGATGAGATAGACTGGGGAGTATCAGGTTCGGATACCGAGGAGAGCCAATGATCTTCAAGATCAGTGACGATCGCTTTGATGAACTGTTGAAAATCGAAGAAGAAGTCAACTGCGATATTGGTGCAGGCTATGCTGGAGCCTATCTGCCAGAGTTCCTTGCTGACCCGATTCATTTCCAGCAAATACGCCGACTGCAAGCGATCGTGCTGGAAGCGTTTCAGTCCCTCCTGAATGAACTGAATCTGGGCATTGGCAAAGATGCAGCCTTCACCTGTGGGCGGAAGCTAGTGCTAGAACGTCTGATACAACCTCCAGTTACTATTCAGCAGCAGCTTTGGGACGCGCTACAAGAAGATGGCCTGATTCAGAGCGCTCTTCAGCCCCAACCTGATTACGCTAAGGTCAAAGCTATCTTGCGAACCACCCTGACCCAAGCTGACTGGTCAGCAATCGCTACAGCCGCGTCAGAATCGATTCGGATTCAGATGCTTGAATATTGGAATCAGACAGCACAGGCTTCTTGATAAAGCTGCGAGAAACAACCCTGCAAGGCGATCGCAGTACACCACCGTTGCATTTCAGAGATTTCAGCTAATGCAAAACCTGGCATTAGAAATAGGCGTTCAGTCAAACTATTGCCGCTGAAACAGGGCAGCAGGCACTTCTTTCTGATCACTCTCAAACTGAGTCGAATAGCCCAATTGTCTTGCCAACTGTCCCAAGCCTGTTTCTGGTGAGACAACATTCACATCCCACTGGTTATGGATGCAGCCGAGCCGTACTAACAGACCGAGGGCTTGACTTCACAATCATGGGTGGTTTGATTCCTACTTTGACAAGTCGCTATGCAATTTTAGGGTTCACCCCTGTCAGGATTTATACAGCATTCCTGGTGTCGATGGTGCGGTGGAACCACGCTGACCCCATTCGAACTCAGGTGTGAAACGTCGAAACGGCGACGATAGTTGAAGGGTAGCCTCCTGCAACAATAGCTCGATGCTAGGGTAATATTGACGCGAAAGCCTCTCTTGTGAACGTAAGGGAGGTTTTTGCTTTAGCTTGCTGAGGGTGGAAATGCTATGTGCGATCGATGCAACGGGGCAGGTAAAATCCACACCTGCTGATTACGGCTCAGCGGATGCTCTGCTCAGAAACAATTTGTTAGATTAAAAATAATCCAAATGGCGTTTATTGGCTGGTTGAAGCCAAGCAGTCTTTTCAAAATTCAATCCTTTGATCCTTACGGCTTCCCGTTTTACAGTTGCTGCTTCAGCCCGGTGACTGGCTTGCCTGCTACGGCGCTTGCGTAGCGGGCAGGCCAGTCGCGTTCATATTTCTATTACTCTCTTTTTTCCTGGCGTTCTTCTACCATTCTTTTTGATGCAGAATCACAACGATCTCCAGCAGCTCCTCGATATCCTACCTCCAGAGATCCGGCAACCCTTAGAGCACCATCCCGATCGCGACAGTTTGGTGGAGGTTGTGCTGGACTTTGGGAGACCGCCTGAAGCTCGGTTTCCTCATGGCTCCCAGTATCTGTCTCAGCAAACCGTGACCCGACAGCAGTTGCAGCACTGTGTCGATCGTCTTGGTGCCTTTGGCGGCGACAACCGTGCAGGCATTGAGCAAACGCTGCACCGTATTAGTGCCATCCGCAATCGCCAGGGAGAAGTCATTGGTCTCACCCTTCGAGTCGGTCGTGCGATTTATGGGACGATCGCTCTCATCCGCGATCTGGTGGAAACGGGGCAGTCCATCCTGATGCTGGGTCGTCCGGGGGTGGGCAAGACGACGGCACTACGAGAAATTGCTCGTGTTCTGGCAGATGACCTGAATAAGCGGGTAGTGATTATTGACTCCTCGAACGAGATTGCAGGCGATGGCGATATTCCCCATCCGGCGATCGGTCGTTCCAGAAGAATGCAGGTGGCGCATCCTGAGCTTCAGCATCAGGTCATGATCGAAGCGGTCGAAAACCACATGCCCGAAGTCATTGTCATTGACGAGATCGGGACGGAACTGGAGGCGCTGGCTGCAAGGACGATCGCGGAACGAGGGGTGCAGCTCGTGGGTACGGCTCACGGCAATGCGATCGAGAATTTGATCAAGAACCCCACACTCTCTGACCTGGTGGGCGGGATTGAATCCGTGACGTTGGGGGATGAAGAAGCGCGGCGACGCGGCTCTCAAAAGAGTGTGCTGGAGCGCAAAGCCCCTCCCACTTTCGAGATTGCCGTGGAGATGGTGGAGCGACAGCAATGGATCGTGCATGAGAACGTGGCGGAAGCCGTGGATGCGCTGCTCCGAGGACGACAGCCTCAGCCTCAACAGCGATCGATCAATGAGCAGGGACAGCTTGTCATTACAAAGACAACCGCAGCAGGAACGCCGCTGGTTAAACCCCATCGCTCTGCCCAGGTTCTCCCGTTTTCAGCAGCATCAGCTAAACGGCAGTGGCCTGATCGATCACTCGAAGTGAGAACTGCTCCAGAGAGAAACCGATTCCATTCTCTCCCTAAGGTGGACCAGGACTTTGCCCAGGCTCAGGACAGTCCTCAGATGCGCGTGTACCCCTATGCTATCAGTGCTTATCAGCTACAACAGATCATTGATGCCCTGAACCTGCCGATGGTTCTCACGAAGTATGTGAGTGATGCGGATGCGATCGTTGCTCTGCGCTCCCATGCCCGGAAGCACGACAATTTGCAGCGGCTTGCAAAGAACCAGCAGATTCCTCTCCATGTCGTCAAAGCCAATACGCCTGCCCACATGACCCGCACGCTGCGGCAGCTATTGGGAATGGATTCGCGAGACGACAGGCAGGACTGGGAGATGAATTTTGAGGAAGCCCGTGATCGGAATGAGGAGTTGGCGGCACTGGAGGAAGCCCGGTTAGCGGTGGAGCAAGTCGTGATTCCGCAGCAGCAGCCGGTGGAACTCCTACCCCGCTCTAGCTGGCTACGAAAGTTGCAGCATGAGCTGGTAGAACGATATCGCCTCAATTCTCATTCTGTAGGCGATGAACCCGATCGCAGACTCAGAATCTACCCAGCGTAGGAATTCATTCTCCTCAAATCAGCGCAGCTGGAACCACCCCGGCTGCGTTTTGCTGTTGCCATTCGCTTGACAAAGACGAGTGAGAGGGCGTCTCAAAATCCCTCCTTTGTTTTGCTAGTGGCATAGAGATACCCTATGACCTTGGAAAACAAAGCTGGAAGGCGCTTCCGCTCAATTTTATATGT
>NZ_JACJOR010000160.1:0-6892 GCF_014695615.1 Leptolyngbya sp. FACHB-711 | reverse complement strand
CGAACGGTTTGTCGAAAGATTAGAAAATACGCTAACCAGCCTAGAGCGATTGTAATCAGGGGTTTGACAATATTCGCAAGACTATATGCCTCGTAATACACTAGATTTGCCAGAATTAGTCCCCCAATCAGCAAGACGATCGCTGTCCAGAATCCTGGCTGGTTCTTTTTCGCTTCCGCTTGGTTCTGATGAGGTAGAAAGATAAACTTGGCGAAGGAAATTGCTGTTCCTAGAGCTGCCACATTCATCCCAATGACCTGCCAGGGCAACAGGCTTTTCATCGTCAAAACCTTCGCCCCAAACCCCGATAGCAGAGGAAACCCTGAAATCGAGAAACTTGCTATCACTAAAACAAGCCAAATTGGTGTAGTGAGGGGCTTATGTTGCAGCTCCTTGAGGTTACGGCTGGGCAAAACGCCTGCAATCAGAAAAAGTGCCGACTTTACTAAACCATGCGTTAGCGCATAAAAGCCGCCGACCTCGGGTGCAGCCAGAATAAAACCCAGTTGGGAAACGGTATGAAACGCCAGCATCCGCTTGGTGTCTTTCTCAAAAACAGCATAGCCAACACCCATCAAAGCGGTTCCTACACCAAAAATGCGAATCAAAGGATCAATTTCCTCGATTAGTAAAGCGCAGCGTACGAGCGGCAGAACCCCTGCCTTAACGACCACACCGGACAGCATTGCTGATACAGGCGTTTCTGATTCAGAGTGAGTCAACGGTAGCCACAGCCCCGATACAAAAATTCCGCCTTTAACGAGAAGTCCTAGAAAAATGAGAGCAAGTGCTTCTGGTGGTGCTTCTCGCAATCCGGTAAATGCAAAGGAATGGCTCGCTTGATAAACCAGAACTGCGCCTACCAGATAAAACAGCATGGCAACGTTGCTGGTAAACAAATATCGCAGCCCAACCCAAATCGATCGATCCGTGCGGGGATAAGCAATTAACAGAAACGCGGCAATACTAATGACCTCTAACGCCACATATAAACTGATGAAATCCATACAGGCGAACGCCGAATTGACGCTGCCATGCAGGATGATGGTCTGCATATAAAAGAAGGCTGTTTTATCACTGCCCCAACAATAGAGAATAACGGCGGCTGTCACGACCGCATTCGTTAGAATAAAGAAACCACTCAGCGAATCAAGCAGCAAAGTAACGCCAAAGTGATCCAGTAATTGCAGTGGCAGCGGCGGTTGGGTAAAGAGCAGCAAGGCATAGCCGACCGAAGCGATCGCCACTCCTAGTGATAAATAGCGAGCCAGTTTGGGAAGCAGATAACTGATAAACCCGATGAAAAACGGCAGGCTAATCCAGACGAGCGTGAGGCTACTCATAGTGTGTTATTTTGCTCAATCTCGCTTGTTTCTAACGTTGGGTTATCCTGCGCCAGCTTCATCACGCCGACCAGCATGAGTGCTTGAATTGAAAAGCCAATGACGATCGCTGTTAAGATAACTGCTTGAGGGACAGGATCAGCGTATTTTTCTGTTGAAATATCTGAAAGAATCGGTGTAAATAAACCATCGCGGGATGCAACGAGTACATAGTAGGCAATAACCCCCGTACTCATAACATCCATTGAAATAATCTTCAGCACCAGGCTTTTCTTCAGGATAATACCGAAGAATCCGCACAATATTGTTCCAAATACGCAGGCTTCTAGCACAGTCCCTTCCCCTAACAGCGTTGAATGGATACCCTAAGAGATGGCGAAAACTGTGAGCGATGGCGCAGGCTAGGATTGATCTGGGAGCGCGATCGCCTCAAATTGTTCTTGCGTTCCTGCTTAATGTTTTGCGGAAAGCATAGACTTAATTCAATGATTGACTGAGACTGAATAGCAATATCATTATACTTTGATTCTGGCTCTTACGCGAGTCTTAATGCTATCGATGCATAATCTGATGATTAATTTGATGACTGATCTGATGACTTCAGAGACAGGGTTTGATTATGGAAGCCGTACTATGGGCAGTCTGAATTTCAGGAGAACTAAGAAAATTCTATTAGTTCCAAAGAAAACCTAAATACTTCCAATATTGCGGTTGCTCCCTTTTCTCAATACAGTTCACAAAAGACGCATTGCGTTTGCTTGTTGATGCGCTACATTCATGTCTTGAGTGAGGAAGGTTATCATGAAGAAGCTAGATCAGAATTTGCCGCATTCCCATAATGTGAACGAGGGGTGAGCAATTCATATTTATGGCAAGAATCGCCGCTTGCTTTACACCCTTGATCCTTCTCATGGCTGGAGCGTGCTAGTTGGTTTGGCATTTGGCGCGATCGTGACAGTTGGCTGTGTTGACATTAATCGCTATCCATCCGCCCAGTCTACTGAATCCACTGCTAAACCCATGCAGGCTCCATTATCCGTAGATTGATTTTGTTAAACTTGACGTTCACGATTGCGCCGCACAATCCAATAGCTGATTGACAAAGCAAAAATTGCCAGAGCCAGAGCCATTAGCTCCAGTCCACCTGTTTTGTTAAAGTCAAAAATGATGATTTTACGGGCAACGGCTGTGAGCGATGTGACAATCACCAGTTCCAGTTGAACCACGTGCTTTCTCAAGTAGGCAGTGATGTTTTCTAACAGCTCCAATGCGATCAGGATATTGAGAAATAAGCCAAACATCGAGAGCAGCGTTACTGTAAAGAACTCATCTGGATTTGCAAGTTTATTATTAAACCAGACTTCTCGAAGGAGAAAAATAAAGAGTTCGGTTACTGAAGCGAAAATCACGCCTGTCATGGCGATCGAGAGAATCTTCGCAACCCATGTTTCTACCTTTTTCAGCAGACTCAAGAATCCGTCATCGCTGACGGCCGATCGAACGGATTGAGTGAATTGCTGCCAGGGGTTCATAGTGGCTGATCTAAACTGGCACTGGTCAATCTTCGTTTAAATCCCCCTGAAAAAGGGGGACTTTTAGTTACCTATTTACCTTTATGGTAATGTTTGAGGTTCACGCTTCATCGTCCCTGTCTCAATCAACAGTTCGGATTCATCAGAATCTGAAGACTGCCCAAACGCCAGGCGTAGGAAGGGTGGCGCAAGGAATGTGGTTAAAATTACCATTGTAATAATCGCTGCCTCTAGCGGTTTACTCAACACGCCACTGGCAGAACCAATCCCGGCAAACACTAGACCGACTTCACCACGCGGAATCATGCCCACGCCGATCGCCAGACGGTTAATGCCAGGTTGACCAAACACCGCCCAGCCGGTCACAACCTTGCCGATAATTGCTACGACAATCAGAAATGCCGCAATCACCAAGCCTTCCCGGTTTGCGGCAACAGCCGGGTTCAGTACGCCCAAATCTGCTTTTGCGCCCACCGTCACAAAGAAAACGGGAACCAGGATATCGGCGATCGGAATGATTTGCTGATCAAGTTCCTTCCGGCGATCGGTTTCATCCAGAACTAACCCCGCTGCAAATGCACCCAAAATTGCTTCCAGATGAATTGCGTTTGCCAGAAACGCCATCAGGAACGCAAAGATCAGGGCCGGAATTACCAGTTTGCCGCGTGTCTGGAGTTTGTCTACGATCGTCACAAATGCCTGATTAAAGAACTTGCCCAACAGGATTGCACCCAGCAGGAAACCCGTCGCGCTGATGATGAGATAAACCACGTTCATCACATCGACTTCACCCGTCTTAGCAAGACTGGCAACCACCGCCAGCACAATAATGCCTAGCACATCATCAATGACTGCCGCACCGACAATAATCTGTCCTTCCCGCGCCTTGAGTCGCCCCAATTCCGATAACACTTTTGAAGTAATACCAATACTGGTTGCCGTCAACGCTGCTCCGGCAAAAATCGCAGGAATTGCAGCGACATGAAACAGCAGCATCAGCCCTACCGTACCTGCGGCAAAGGGAACCGCTACTCCCACGCAAGCAACGATCGCCGCTTGATAGCCCACCTTCTGCAACTCGCGCAGATCGGACTCCAAGCCAATTTCGAACAGCAGAATGATTACGCCAAGCTCTGCTAGAAGCGAAATAATCTCGCTTTGTGACTCAAACACTTCGATGACGGCTTGAGGTGTTAAGCCCCCAACCCATTGCAGAATCGGCATTAGCAAAGAATCGGTTGCCTGTGCGCCACTCTCTGGAAACACCAGCAAATGAAATGCTGAAGCTCCGACCAGCACACCGCCAATCAATTCGCCTAGCACAGGCGGAAAATCTAACGCTTTTGAAATTTCACCACCCAGCTTACTAGCGAAGTAAATAATCACCAGACTCAGCAGCACCCCCGATAAAACGATGGACGCATTTTCAGGCGATGCCATTGCTAATGTCGGAGAATAAGGATTCATCCAGGAGAATCCGGTTGATACCAAATTTGTCCAAATTGAAAGCACATTAGGTGCAATCCAGACCATGTGTGATACCTCTGTGATGGTTGTGTCGCAAAAACTTTTTAAGGACAAACAATCTGTATCGTTTGCGTTCCCTTAAGCAGCAATTCCAAAGATCGCTTCGATAAACTTCACTTGAGACACATTGTCCCCTTGTTTGACTTCTTTTACTTGTCCTTTCCGAATTATATTCATCGCTTCAATCCCGCTCAACGTTCATCTTGCTGCGTTGAACGTCTTAAATCCCATCATCGGCTTCACGATGCGCTTGATCGATCGATGATCCTGCTCAACCCCATGATTCAAATATTTGCTCTGCCTTAATTCGGTCTCTTTTTCAATCGTTTCATCTGCTTTGAGCGTTTCCATTGCCGCTGGGTAAGCCGTATTCTTGTCCACTGTTATCTCCCGTGGAGCTTGAGTGTGCTGACCCTTGAGTACTTTGTGCAAGAATCTTGCCGCTGCCTTGCCATCTCGCTTGGCACTGAGCATAAAGTCCAGCGTATTACCCTGGGAATCCACAGCGCGATATAGATACTTCCACACTCCCCTAACTTTGATATAAGTTTCGTCCACGCGCCATAAGTCGTTCGTCGGTTTCAGGTGTCGTCGAATCCGTTTGTCTAGCTCTGGTGCGTACCTCAACACCCAACGGTTGATGGTCGAGTGATCCACTCCCATGCCGCGCTCCTGCATCATCTCCTCCAAATCGCGGTAGCTGAGGGAGTAACGGCAGTACCACCGCACGTTCAGCAGGATGATTTTGGGCAAGAAGTGCCGCCACTTCAACAGAGAAGCAGTAGACATCGGAGGAGGAGGTTTAGTCCTATTTACCTTACCACCCACCAGTTTTTGCGACACAACCAATAATCACGCCGATTTCAGCAGAACCGAAATCGCTTCACTTTGCGACTCAAAGATCCGGGTCAGCGCATCCGGTGCCATTTGATTCAATTCTTGCAGCGCCGTCATAATCACCGAGTCAGAAGCAGACAGCCCCCCTTCGGGAAAGTTCACTAGGTGCAACGCCGAAACACCAACAATTACACCAGCGACCAGTTCCCCCAGGACGGGCGGAAAACCCAATCGCCTAGCAATCTCTGCGCCGAACTTGCTGGCCAGATAAATCACCACCAGCGTCAGCGATACGCCAGACAGAATAATGGGTGAATCCTCAGCAACAACGGTCGCCAGGAATAGTATCGGAGCCATGAGAGCGGCTATCCCCCCACTGAAAGGAGGCAGAATGTTGGACAAAATCATGAGTTTAAAGCGATGAAGGTTAAAGGTTAAAGGGAGTCATAAAACTGCGGAAGGGTATGAAAAAAGCAACCGATCAAGGACGGTCATGCTTTGGATGCGGTTGCCTGGATCGAGACAAGCCTAGTCGTCAATGAGCGACGCGGGCGAATAGGTGTTGAGATTATCTTGAATCACAATCAGCTCCTCCGCTTGGGCATCATCTAAATCGACTAACGTTTTGAATAACGATCAACAAAAAGCCGGGGCATGACCCGGCCATTTAGGTCTGCGTCGTCTCGATTCAACAGCCGTCTGGTCCACAGAAGCTGTGCCCGTACAGTACCTCCGCGTCACAGATATAGATCATGCCCGCAAAATCGAGGAAAAAATTCACTGCGACCTTATCCGCAATATTCTCGGCCATATCCCGATCCGGGGTGAGCACCTCGAATTTTATATTCGCCGTGGTGTCAGAAACGTTGGGTTGTCCTGACGAGCGCACGTTGCGACTGCCTTTACCGCCAGTTTCCACCACCGTATAACCAGTCGCCCCGCATTCATCGATGATATTGGCGATCTTTTTCAGCAGAATCTTTTCCGTGACGATGACAAGCTTTTTGGCTGGCTTTGCCATGTTGATTACCTCCGTACCTATGTATCTTGATCTTGTATATTGATCTACTCGGTCTGCCGGGTCAAGGAAGCACCGACAGACCGCGACCCGTCGGGATTAGCGGCCGCCTATCGCCTGGGCGAGTCCGAGGAAGAGCGGTATACACAAGCCGATCGCAACGGGCGTACCGATGGCTGTGGAGGCCCCGATGTAGGCGGAGGGATTGGCCGACGGGATACCGGCTCGCAACGTGGGCGGACCTGAAATGTCTGAACTGGAGGAGGCGATAACAGCCAGAACCACGACACCGCCCAGGCTGAATCCTGCGACGTAGTGGGCAATCATGCCGAGACCGAAGGCGATAAGCCCATGCACAAACGGTGCTACCACGCTATACACGACGTACCACTGGGCCACCTTACGCAGTTCGCCAAGCCTTGACCAAGCCTCCATACCCATGACCAGCATCAAGATCGAAAGCAAGCCGCGAAAGGCGGGATCGTAGAAGCTTTTATAGACACTTTCCGGCTGGGCTAATATGCCAAGAGCAATGCCGAGCAACATTGCCGATAGGGCAGGTCCCTGGAGGCTTTCCTTCACGATCGGCCATATTTTGACCCGATTATCCGCAGACTGTTGCTTTCTGAGATACT
>NZ_JACJOR010000016.1:0-2539 GCF_014695615.1 Leptolyngbya sp. FACHB-711 | reverse complement strand
CTCTCCAGCTTGGCATTGAGATTGACTACACCAAGCTGCTTTGCCGTTTGACGGCGGGATCACGGCTGCTGCGATCGTTTTTCTACACCGGGGTCGATCGTACAAATGAAAAACAGCAGGGATTTCTCCTCTGGATGCGGCGCAACGGCTATCGCGTGATTTCTAAAGATCTGGTGCAGCTTCCAGACGGCTCCAAGAAGGCAAATCTAGACGTCGAGATTGCCGTTGATATGATGGCATTGGTCGGTTCCTACGATACGGCGGTTCTGGTGAGCGGCGATGGCGATCTGGCGTATGCCGTGGATGCGGTGAGCTATCGAGGAGTACGAGTTGAGGTAGTGAGCCTGCGATCGATGACCAGCGACAGTTTGATTAACGTTGCCGATCGCTATATTGACCTTGACTCGATCAAAGAAGACATTCAAAAAACGCCGCGCCAGGGCTATACCTATCGTCCGCTCAGTGGCATTGGCTTGGTTGAGGAGCCAGAAGACAAGCCATCGTTTGAGCCGTAGCACGAGAATTCTGGGAGCTTTTTCCCAGGGCAAGCGTCTGCTACATTCAGATTGCCAGGGCAAGATGCTGGATGGCATAAGCAATGCCGCCTGGAATCAAAGCCCGGGATCAAAACAAAGTCTGGGATCAAAAAAGCATGGGCTGGATAAAGACGATCGGGCTGCCTTGTGTGCTGCTGGTGTTGCTTGGGCTGGGAAGCTGTCGGCAGGAGAGCCGCGGCGCAAACCGGTTGGCAGAAGACACAGCCGCCGCGCAGCAGGTTGATCCCAACCTCACGTTTAACAACATTACGCTGGAGCAGCCCGATGAAAAAGGACAAACCCTCTGGAAGGTGAGGGCAAAACAGGCAGTCTATACGCCCGATAAGCAGCTCGCAAAAGTTCAGAGTCCGAGCGGTGAACTGTATCAAGACGGCAAACCTGCCTACAAGATTCAGGCAGAAGAAGGGGAAATTCGACAGGATGGCAACCGCATTTTTCTGCGCGGCGATGTCGTTGCAACCGATGTTGAGAGTGGGGCAGTGATGCGCGGTAACGAGCTGGAGTGGCGACCCAAACAAGATCTGATGATTGTGCGCGGCAACCTGCGCGGAACCCATCCGAAGTTGACCCTCAGCGCAAATGAGGGCAGAGTTCAGCGACGACAGCAGCGCGTTGAGCTATCGGGCAATATTATTGCGGAAACACGCGACGAACCGAAGCTCAAGCTTCAGGGGGAGAAGATGGTGTGGCTAATGCAGCAGGATCGGCTGGTGAGCGATCGCCCCGTTCAGGCGCAGCGCATTGCCAATAATACACAAGTTACCGATCAGGCAAACGGAGACACCGCAGAAGTGCTAATCGGCAGCCGTGTCGCTACCCTTCGCAAAAATGCCCGTGTGCTCACCGTCGATCCGCCCCTGCTGGTAACAGGCAACTCGCTGATTTGGAATCTGAAACGGCAAACGATCGAAGCCGATCAGCCCGTGACCGTGGTGCATCAGCAGGAGCAAACTACCCTGACTGCCGATCGCGCCAGAATGGACTTAGAACCAAGAGTAGCTCGCTTCACGGGTAATGTTCGGGCGATCGGGCAGCGCAATGACTCTGATCTGGCATCCGATACCCTGGTCTGGACGATCCCCACCCAGCAGCTTGTGGCAGAAGGCAATGTCGTTTACAACCAGGCAGATCCACCTGCTACGGTACGCGGTCCAAGAGCAGTAGGTCGATTGCAAAACCGGACAGTGGTGGTCAGCGGTGGGCGAGTGGTAACGGAGATTGTGCCGCCTAATCCTTAACCATCAGAGCTAAAAACCATCAGAGCTAAATTAGCCGAATATATCCGTTGATATGCTGATCAAAAGGTCGGTGAAAAATCCCCGATCGATTATTCACATTGCCTTCAGCAGTTATGATTTCTCCCGATCGCACCTCTACCACAATCCCAATGTGATCGAGCGCAACGGGTTCAAGCAGGCGATCGAACAGCACAATATCGCCTGATTTGGGTTCAAAGTCAGAGCGGTTTGCTGAGCAATAGAACTGATTTTCGAGAAAGTTTGCCCATTCGTACCATAGGCTGACAAATCCCAGCGTTGAACGGCGATCGGGAATGGGCTGAATCGGCGGAGAAAAGCCTGCCTGAAGACAGCAGTAGTAAACAAAAGCACAGCACCAATCAAAACCGATCGTCTTGTCAGAATATTTTGTGGTGCAAGCGATCGCGTTGAATTCTGCTCGAAAAACATTCAGGTATCGCTCGATTTCTGCCCCAGCTTTTTGTTCATTGCCCTGCCGCCCTACCTTTCCTTCCTGGTAAGCAATTTGGGCAAGCAATGCCCGTTTTTCTGCTGCCGTATGGGTCAAAGAGAGTTCATCCTTGCTTAAGTTCGACTATTGTCGCCTTTTGCTTTATCTGCTTTATCCGCTGCTTTATCTGCTTTATCCGCTGCTTTATCTGCTTTAGCCGTCTTGGGATTTGACTTTTCGACAGTAGCAGATTCGCCGTAGAGTGCCTGGTTCAGCAAATCGCGGGCCGCTTC
>NZ_JACJOR010000159.1:0-2833 GCF_014695615.1 Leptolyngbya sp. FACHB-711 | reverse complement strand
TGAGGACGCCGAACCAGCCGATGTAGAGGCGGTTGTCGGTGGAGGTGATCCAGGTGCAGAACTGCTCCCACAGGTTCGCGGAGTCGCGACGCTGTAAGGTAGTCGTCATATTTCGATGAGTCCGTTGTAAAGGTACGTAAACTTATGTATGTCATTCAATGTAAACGAAAGCTTAGAAAATGTGAAGGAAACTAAACATAAACATTTCTTATAAGCAGCATAGGCTCAGCTAATCTATGGCTGTAGTGAATGATCCCTTGATGGAAAAATTGGAGCTTGCCCTGGCAGGAATCGTATTTCTGCTCTCTAAACTTGCCGCTGTCCTTCACGCACTATTCCAGAGCGCTAAACTCCAGAGCGCTAAACAAACTTTCGAGCGTTCGGAAGCGGAGGCACGATTAAAAAATGTTAAGTTTGAGACTGTTCAAGAATTGTCTGCATTCTCTAAGAATTTGCTATGCGGGTATTTCAGTTGTTCCTGGGTCTAATTGTCTTTTGTTATGTGATGCTGACGGCTGCACCGCTTCCGGTCATCGCTGCAAGTTCTGCTGCAATTCGCGCCTTTGATGACGTTCAAGCGGATACGAAAGATTACGCCGGACAGGATCTTGTCAAAGCGGAATTTGCGAACGCGAGATTGATCAAAGCGAACTTTAGCGGTGCAAATTTGCGAGGAGCAGTCTTCAATGGCTCTGTCTTAACCAATGCGAACCTTCACAGCGTCGATTTTAGTGATGGCATTGCTTACTTAAGTGATTTATCTGGTGTTGATTTAACTGATGCAATTTTGACTTCCGCGATGATGCTTAAATCAAGCTTTAAGGGTGCAAAAGTAGATGGCGCAGACTTCAGCTTTGCCTTACTCGATCGCGACCAAGTTCTTGAGCTATGCAAAACTGCAAATGGCGTGAATCCATTAACGGGTGTGGATACGCGTGAATCCCTGGGTTGTCGGTGAGCATAAACGATCGCCTGTAATCTCCTACAAGCGCGGTGTGAAAACCTTAATGCTGCCCATGAATCCTTAATGCTGCCTATGAATGATTTGTTGAAGCGAGCCGCTCACTTAACATCCGCGAAGCGATTTCACCAATTATTGGTTTTATTACTAGCAGGGTGTTTGACTACAATGACCGGGAGTGTAATCTTTCCGGTGTTGCCAGAAATGGTGCAGCAGCTCGCACTTGACCCCCAGTGGGCAGGAACACTCGCTAGCATTCATGCGCTAACCTCTGCTTTGTGTACCCCAATTCTAGGAGTCGTGGCTGATCGCTTGGGTAAGCTCAAAGTGATGGTTCCTTGCCTAATTCTGTACGCTATTTTTGGGCTATCTACCGCGTTTCTTACAACAATGCCCTTACTTCTAACCAGCCGAGGGTTGCTTGGGGCTGCTAGCGGGGGTGTTGCTGCTGCCACGATCGGCATATTAGGCGGCATGTATGAAGGAGAAACGCGATCGCGCATCTTAGGCTACGCAACGAGTGCCATGACAACCGCGGCGATTTTCTTCCCGTTGTTGGGTGGCTGGGTTGGTGGTATTCAATGGCAGTTTGCTTTTTATCTGTACGGGCTGGGCATTCCCCTGGCAGTAATTGCGGCCCTTGTCTTGAGGGAAAATGCTTCTCCTGCTGTGTCAATGATCCAGACAAGCCAAAATCAGCAGCTTAGCCAGTTGATTCGTAATCGCAGTATTTTAACGGTGTATTTATTTATCTGGGCAGCCGGGCTGATGATGTATGCCGTTGTGGTTTATACGCCGCTCTACCTTAAGCAGGCGATCGGGGCGACTCCTGAAATCAACGGTATTGTGTTAGCAGTTCGTTTGGTTGGAGCCGCTTTAATTTCTGCTTTTGGGGCAAGTCGAATCAGTCAGCGGATTGGGCCGAGTCGAGCGGTTGCTTTTGGCTTCAGCTTAATGGCAATGGCGATCGTGACCATTCCTTTTTTGACTGAGCTGTATTTGATTATTCCGACCGCAATGCTTTTTGGGGCAGGTTTTGGCATCATTACTCCTAACCTGTATGACGTACTGGCAGGTTTAGCGCCCCTCGAAGTGAGGACGACGGTGTTGGCGATCGGAACTGGGTTTAACTCCTTAGGGCAGTTTATTTCCCCTGTGATTTTAGGTCCCATCTGGAAATATGCGGGTTTACCGCCCGTGTTTTATGTGGCAGGCGCAATTGCAGCGATAGCGAGTGGGTTGAGCCTCACCGTCGTGATGCAGCCAAATCGGGCACCTAGCTAAAGCCGCTGCGTTCGGGCAAGCCTTTCGGTTGCATCTGACTAAACGATGATCTTCAAGCGGGTAGAGGGTTAGAAGAAAGAGCTAGCGCAGCATTTCCTCAAACTGTTTTTCCCAGTTTTGATGATTGCCTTTCGCAACTTGAATGATCGGAGAAAAACCAACCAACCGATTCACAAGCCAGTTAACGATCGACAAGGGAAAGCGCAGCGGGCGAGCAATATCAAGAAATAGCACAACCCGATAATCATTCGTGTCGTTCCAAACTTCGTGGGGATAGGTGTCGTCAAAAAACAAGGTTTTGCCTTCC
Organism: Leptolyngbya sp. FACHB-711; assembly: GCF_014695615.1. Lineage (NCBI taxonomy): Bacteria > Bacillati > Cyanobacteriota > Cyanophyceae > Leptolyngbyales > Leptolyngbyaceae > Leptolyngbya > Leptolyngbya sp. FACHB-711. The sequence goes on along the minus strand of NZ_JACJOR010000159.1, from coordinate 281 downwards.
TCCCAGTAGGCGACCTGCTCGGAAACACGAATGCGGCACTTTTCTCTGGGTTCTGGCACTTTTAAGGCTAAATGACACCGAATAATCCCCTTGTGTTTGCCCCGATGCTCAGGAATATGTTTTCCCGGAGCCAGAATTGAGAAGAAAGCAACCTTTAAACCTGGAATTTGTTCCAATAGCCGAGTTGTTTCTGGACACCGATCACAATTTTTTTGGGAGCGATAGCCAAAGGCAAAAAAGAAGTAAGTCTTCCAGAGATTATCGGGGGAAATGCGGTTCTG
>NZ_JACJOR010000158.1:0-3292 GCF_014695615.1 Leptolyngbya sp. FACHB-711 | reverse complement strand
GCAATGGTGGCTGCCCTGGCATCCTAGTCAGAAGTTAGATAACGAATGAAAAGATAAGAGAATGAAGGCTGGAAAGACAAGAGATGACTAGGTTCCAGAATAGAAACAGAAAATTTTTGGATAACTAAATAATTTGATGCAATGGCGTTAGGGAGGAGAGCATGAATACATTAAGGCAACCCATTGAGAATCGGTTTTCTAACGAAAAAAACGATCGATCAAGGCATAGTTATGGAACTGAAATTAGAATTCATCATCTAGAAAAATCCTTTGGTTCGGTTTCGGTTTTACAAAAGATCAATCTATCGATACGTCCAGGGGAGTTTACTGCGATCGTTGGGCGAAGCGGTTGCGGTAAGAGCACACTTCTGCGCCTGATTGCTGGATTAGATTCTCCCACAAACGGGCATATTAACCTGGATGGGCAACCTGTAAATGGATTAAATCCTACTACAAGAATCATGTTTCAGGATGCGCGACTCCTACCGTGGCGGCGAGTCCTGGACAATGTAGCCTTAGGTTTGAGTAAACAAGGGCGGCAACGCAGCCGGTGGGCACTGGAACAGGTTGGTTTAGGTGATCGATCTCAATCATGGATCACGCAGCTTTCTGGTGGACAACGGCAGCGAGTTGCTCTTGCACGTGCCCTAGTCAGCCAGCCTCGGCTTCTACTGTTAGATGAACCCCTGGGTGCGTTAGATGCCCTGACCCGGCTTGAGATGCAGCAGTTGATCCAAACGCTCTGGCAGGAGCAGCAGTTCACTGCCATTTTAGTGACACACGATGTCGAAGAAGCCGTTTATCTTGCCGATCGCGTCATTGTTTTAAATCATGGCAGCGTTGATCTGGATCTATCGATTCCCCTTCCGCGTCTGCGCAATCCTGGAAGTGCCGCTTTTGCCGATTTGAAAACCCAAATTCTCGATCGTATTTTGGGCACGTTCCATTCCTAGGTTTTGCTTATCCCAATTCTCAGCAATAACAATTTCAGCAATAGGAATAAGCGATGACTGCTGTAACTCTCCCACCTTGGAAACAGGCAACCCCACAGTTCTCTGTTCACCGATTTAATGCCCGTAGTGTGATTGACTGCCGCTCCAATATACTCTGGAAGATTGAATCAGGATTTGTCAGAACAGTAACTTGGTCAGAGGATGGAACGCTTATTGTACTCGGTCTCTGGGGAGCAGGGAACTGCGTTGGACGATCGCTAACTCAAGTGAATCCCTATCAAATCGAGTGCTTGACTCCAGTGAAAGCGACTCCGATCGCAATTAATGAGGTTCCGGATTTAGCAGATACGCTACTAACCCATGTTAACTACCTGGAAGCCCTAATGGTCATTCGTGGTTCTAAGCGTGCTGATGTCATGCTGCTGAGGCTGCTTCAGTGGTTAGCCGATCGCTTTGGTCAAACCACGGTGGACGGTTGCTTGATTGATCTACGCCTAACGCATCAGGATTTAGCAGACCTGATTGGCATTACTCGAATTACCGTCACCCGAACTTTGAGCCTGCTTGAGCAGCAGCAATATATTCAGCGGTTGCCACTCCAAAAAATTATTTTGCAGCAGAAGGAGTTATGGCACTATGAGATTTAAGTTATCCGTTGATCTTATCTGTGTTCTTGCTGCTGAATAAGCATATGATACGCCCCCAGCACTGGGGGATTTAGGGGGCAATGCAGAAGCTAAATTTGCACCATTCACATCCTAATTCAGCAACGCCACAAATCCATAACGCCACAAATCCATCGCAATTTGTAAGACGCACATATCAGTGTCGATTCCAACCACGGCAACCTGCTGAAGCTGATGATCACAAAGGTAATCTACCAATTGTTGCCGCTGCTTAAATAGGCGAAACGGGGGAAAGGATATCTGAAAGCAGTCTTTTCCGATCATTATCCACTGCTTTGGGGATTTACCAGTCCAACATCGGCAAAAGAAATTTGAATGTCCTCTGCCTGTCAGCCCGCGCAATGCTTCTGTGGATTGGGTTGACCCAGACACCCTGTTCCCACCCGTTGTTTGACTTAGCGGTTTCAATTGCTAGGAGTGGCAGCATTTACCAAGTCAGGCTGCTCTGGATTGGGAGGGGACGCGATCGCCTGATCCACTGTCGGACGCTGATGCTCATCTAGCCGCGCAATCTTCACCGGCTGACCGGTTTTGATCGATTGGTAAAGCGAGCGAATAATGCGAACATCGTTTAAACCTTCTTGTCCCGATGGCTCTGGCTGTGAATCTTGGAGAATACAGTTCGAGAAATAGGTGAACTCAGCAGCAAGCTGGCTGTGGTCTGGGAAACTGCGTTCCTGAGTTTCACCGTTGATTGTGAGGTAATGCTTCAGTTCCCCGTTCCAGCTATAGGCAGGATCTAACCGCAAATCGCCTTTGGTTCCAACCACCTGATAAGTTGAAACCGAAGCTGCGCCAAAGCTGACAGTAAAGGTTGCCAGTCGTTCATTCGAGAAGCGCAAAATTGCGGTCACCATTTCTTCGACTTCGCTGAATCGCTTTTCTCCACGGTTGGCAGCAAAGGCAAACACTTCAGTGGGTTCGTCCTGGAATAAATACCGCGCTGCATTGATGCAGTAGATTCCAATGTCCTCGAGCGTGCCACCCCCTGTTTCATGCTGTAAACGAATGTTGCTTTCGTCAGTCACCTGTTGGGTGAAGACCGAGTTAAAAATGCGCGGCTCGCCGATCTGCCCGGATTGCACCACTTCGATCGCTTCTAGATTGGCGGGTTCCAGGTGTAAGCGATAGGCAATCATTAGCTTGACGTTTTTGCTTTCGCAAGTGGAAATCATTTCCTCACATTCTTCTGCGGTGACTGCCATTGGCTTTTCGCATAGCACATGAATTCCCTGCTCGGCAGCTCGCACGGTATATTCGCGGTGCAGGTGGTTCGGCAGCGCAATATAAACGGCATCTACTGCGCCGCTGGTCAGGCACTCTTCGTACTGCTCGTAGGGATAGGTATGTTGTACGTTGTACTTCTGACCCAGCTCCTGAAGCTTAGTCGGGTCGTCAGAAACAAGGGCGACTAGCTCAGAATTCTCGGATTGGGAAAAGGCGGGCATTGCAGCTTGCTGGGCAAACCAGCCAAGTCCAACAATGGCATAGCGAATTTTGTGATGATTGTTTGCAGATGGGTTTTGAGAAGAAGTCATTGAAGTTTCTCCGATTATGCCGTTTCATCAATCAGATAGGTCGAAACTGATACACCGAGCAGACCAACCTGGAGAACGCGGAATCCAGTCGAGAGAAACATTTCGCCATCATGAC
>NZ_JACJOR010000157.1:0-15213 GCF_014695615.1 Leptolyngbya sp. FACHB-711 | reverse complement strand
GATAGGACTGGTGCAGCTCTGCTTCTAGCTCATGTACCGGGCATTCGTCGATCGCGATCGAAGTGCCGCACTGAAGGCAGGTCAGGTGATGACGGTCTTCCTGGGCCAAGCTGTAGAGCGATTCGCCATTTGCCAGGGTTCGCACCTGTATCACGCCTTCGAGTTTCAATGCCTCAAGCGATCGATAAACAGTTGCCAGTCCCATACTGTGACTGCGACTTCGCAGCTCGATGTAGAGATCTTGTGCGGAAACTGACCGATTCAGTGCTTTAAGCAAGTCTAGAATCTTGTCCTGGTTGCGGGTCCGGTGGGATTTCATAGTCTCAAGACAAACCTGTTTCTCTAGCTTATCTGGAGGGAATGCCGTTCGGTCAAAACGGCTGTGATGAGCAGAAAAAGATTTGTCATTTAAGCTGGGTCAACGAATGTCATTTGCTATTAAAAAGGTCATTCACTCAAAATGCCATGCACTCAAAAGGGGCAGGGTGAAGATGCCCTACCCCAGTTTTAGTCTTCTGGAGTTCGCGATCGATCCTGCTTAGGAGCGACTTTGAGGAGTTCAGTTTCAAAACACCTCTTAGGAAGACAGTTCAAGTCACGATCGCGATTCCGCAAGGGTTCTTTTACTTCGAGCGATTCGATCGCTCTTCAAAAGCAGTCGTTGCGGTATGCAGCAGTTCGCGCAACAGTTGTTTCACTCGCTTTTCGCCGCGTGCCAGGGCAGACCCCGCTTCGCCCAGTTTTTCTTCAACGTCGGACTGTTTTTGCTGAACCAGTGTTGTGCCTTCGGGCTGCGATTCGCGTGCGCTTTCGTACCATTCTTTTGCATTATCGAGATGCTTTTGCACTTCATCAAATTGATCGCCATACCGCGCTGCAAGATTGGCTTTTACGATCGCCAACTGTGCTTGAAGCTGAGCGTATCGCTTTTGCAGCATTTCGCCTTCTTCCGTGTTCTTGAGTGCGTTCACTGCCGTATTCACGGCTTCTTGCAGCATACCCGGACTGCTCTTGCTGGTCGTTTCAATTTCTTGCAGCGTTTGTTCAACGTCGGTGTGCAGTTCGTTTTCTTCTTGAGAAACCTGGGCTTGCAGCTTTTGAATCTCCGCTTCTGTTTTTGCAATGGCAGCGCGGCGACTTTCGCTAATGCCGTCAATTACGCCTTCGATCGACGCAGTAACTTCTTCTTTGACTTCTTTGCCTCTGCTTTGCAGGCTTTCAAACACGGTTGAAATTACATCTTTGATCAGCGATCGAGCTTCTCCCGATCCGGCTTTTACTTCCTGGCGCATTTCCACAACCGCATTTCGCACAATTTCTCGAATGCGATCGCTTCTAAGCTGTCCTTCCTGCCGTGCTTTGTCCAGATCTGCCTTAATTTGTTCTTTAATATTGTTCTGTTCTACCGAGTTCGGCATTGTTTCTACTCCAGAATCCAAATTAATTGTCGAAACTTTTGATTGGCTAAAATACCAGAATTCCTCCGCTCAATTCAAAGCAGAGGGCAGATTTTAAACTGCAATGATTACCTAATTTTTCTACTGTCTCTAATTTCTATTGTTAAGAGTTGCCAGGCGATCGACACCCTTCGCAGGAAAGACTTTTGCAGGTTAGATCGTAAACGGCTGAAGCGGGTAACTTTCCCACTGTTTGCGATATCGCTCCGCGACAAAAGGACGAACCACAAAGCGCGGCGGATTGCCCTCCTGCACATCAATTCGGAGGAAAGAATACGGGCGACGCTTTTCTAAACCCTGCCCGGTGCGTCCGACATAGAGATGCGATTGGGCAACGTTCAAATTTTTAACTTTGCCATCCACCACCAGAGTTTCGTTAAGCATCGTGCCTTCAATGCGCTGCCGCCGTAGGCTGTAGCCGCTGCCGCCGCACACAATGCAGTTAATTCCTGCGTCTGCCAGCCCGTTTGATTCGGTTTTCAAATGTTCTAAACAGTGGGCGTGTCCGTTCAGAATTAAATCCACAATCGATCGATTTGCCGCTCGTTCTGCGATTGATTTTGCCACATTTTCAAACACCTGCCGCATTCGTTGACGCACTGCTAGCGTTTGCGCTTGATGCCATTTTGTGGCTTCAGTGACATAGGGCGGATGGTGAAAGAACAGCACTCTTCCTCGCACGTCATCGGTATTCCAGGATTCGATCAAGCCTTGCTCAAGCCACTTTAATTGCTCGTCATCCACCAGCGGCGGGGTGCGGGTTTCAAGCTGTTGATCAATATCGCGTTCGACTTCTTCAAGCTGCTCTAATTTAGTGCGCTGGTCGTCGATCAGTTCGGAATCATGGGGCAGATCGGCGCGAAAGCCTGAAAGCCGTTCAACAATCATCTGCTGTTCGGCATTGACTTCTTTGCGTCGCTGCTCCAAAACCTCACGATAGGCTTGTCCTGCTGGGGTATCGGGTAAAGGAGCCGGAGCGTTAAACGTATTGGAATCCAGCGCAAAAAAATCAATGCCGCTCACCCGAAAACGATAGTAGCGATTGGGCAAACGGGTAAATAGCTTAGGCTGATAAGACAAACAGCGATCGCTGCCCCACTGAGCCGTGTAGTGTTGATCGAGGTGCTGAGCTAGGGTCTGCCCGGATCTGAGGTCGCTCAAACAGTCGATAAACGCTTTCGCATAGGCTCCACCCTGATAGGAACCGTGCCAGCCAATATCAAAATCAATCCTCGATCGCAGGAGCCGCCGCACTGGATAGAACGATTGCGCTAACGCTCCAAACAGAATCGGCAAATCGTAATAATCATGGTTGCCCAGCACAGGCAGAAACGGCAGGTTAAAGCGCATCTGATCGTAGCGAATTTTTTCTGCTCGATCGCCGTCCACTAAAAACTCTCGATAAGGCAGTACGAAATTCTGCGGGTAATACTCGCTAGAACCCACCAGATAGACGACATCCCCGGTATGCAGCACAAAGCGGCAGTCTTCTCGCTGCTCAGCCATCATTTCAGCAATGCGACGCTGGGGATCGTAGCCCCGATGTGCCCCAGTTCCGCTATCACCCAGCACCAAAAACGAAAACTCCGATCGATCGTCCTGTCCGTCTTCCAGCACCAGTCGCGTTTGATCAATTTTACGCTGCACGATTGCTGATTCACGCCAGCGAACGCGCTGCTTCATTTTTTCAATCTTGCTTGGAATGGACGGGTCGGTAACAAATTTCATAGTGAGTTAACAGGCGCGATCGATTGCACTTCCCTCTCACGTTGATTGTAATGACCTTTTCAGAGGACTTCTACTTTAGTTTGGGGAGATTGGGGAGATTGCGGAGATTGTAGCTGAGCGGGTAGCTCTACCCGAAAGACCGCCCCCTGACCCAAATCACTTTCAACGGTAATCGTGCCATCCATCAATTTCACCAGTCCGGCGGAAATTGCCAGCCCCAGCCCTGTGCCGCCGTACGCTCGATTCAGCGATTGTTCAACCTGCCAAAACTCTCGAAAAACTTGCGAATGATGTGCGGGATCAATGCCGATTCCAGTATCACTTACGGTAATCGAAATGCGATCGTCTGCAACCTGCTGTACTTCAATCCGAATCACGCCTTGATCGGAGAACTTCACGGCATTCGAGAGCAGGTTCATCACTACTTGACGCAGCCGAACGCGATCGTTTGTTACCGGAATGGGAACCTGCCCAACTTCAACCTGAAGATCCAGGTTTTTGCGCGTTGCCAGCGGACGAATTTCTTTTCCTGCTTCTAAAACCAGCTCAACCAGATCAAATTCCTGATTGCGAAGCTGGAGATTGTTTTCCCGCAGTTTTGAAACATCCAGCAGGTTTTCAATCAGGGAAAGCAGGTGTTTACCGTTGTTAAAAATCCGCTCAATCATGTTGATCTGCTGTGGATCATACTGCTGATGAAATCGGCGCAGCAGCAAATCAGAAAATCCTAAGATTGCGTTCATCGGGGTGCGAAGCTCATGGGAAACCGTTGCCATAAACTGCTGTTTAATGCGATCGGATTCGACCAGCTCCACGTTTTGAACTTGCACCTGTCGCATGTGTTCTTCGGCTTCTTTCCGCACTGTGATATCGCGCACGAGCCAATACAGCCGATTGACCTGCCCCGCCCCATCCTGGTTTGCGGCGATCGTCACTGCGGCATCAAACCATTCTCCGGTCGGACGCTGCAAGCACACCTCCCACTCCCGCTCCCGCCGCATAGGATTGACCTGGTTCAGCTTGGTTCGAAAGAATGGCTGGTGATGAGGGGCGATCAAGCTGCTTAGCGACCGACCTACTAAGTCATTTCGATGACAGCGAAAAACTGCGGTTGCCGTAGGATTTGCCGCTTCGATCGTGCCGCTACAGTCTGTGATCAAATAAGCGTCCGGAGCCAGGTCAAAGGTCTCCTGATACTGCTTACAAAGATCCTGCACCGACTCGTAAGCTGAACTTAAAGCCTGATGCTCTTGAATGAGCCGCTCTTCCGTACTCCGAAGTTCGCTCAACACCTGACGCAGCTCGACCAGTTGTTTCCCAAACTGCTGATCTTGAGCATTGGGAAGCTTGCTAGCAGTGCTATAGAGACGATCGGCTTGCTGATGCACGATGTCTAGATGCTGGCTTAAGTTGTCCTCCCCCCGTTGGCTTTCCATAAGCGTTAGCTGCGTTCCCATTTTTTTCACAGTGAATTTCAAAAAGACTTTAAGAGCAGTAGCACAGCTCACAATATTCTTTAATACTCGTGCAACAACGAGCTGTTGTACTCTTCTCAAAGATTGAGAGATCTCGCTTCTACAGGCGGATTCGAGCCGTTTCAGCACTCTACTTTAGGCATTAGGCTTTTGCTGTCTCTTACGGAGGAGTAAGAGAGGATGCGGAGGAGCAATTCCTTTTATCACCCACGGTAAGATATGGCCCTGCTTAAAGCTGGCATTCACTTTCCGATTGTGAAGAACTTTGAAACCAGAATAATGCTTACTTTCCTTAAAAAATAATTAAAAAATAAAAGCGAAACAAAGAAAGCTAACGAGATAGCTTGACTAGTACATATTGTCTATTTATAGATTTATCAAATAATTTCTTCAGGAAAAATACTAGAAGTTTGCTCTGTTTTTTCTAGAAGTCTTTTTTCTAGAACTCATTCAAGCGATACTTTTTCTGCTTTTATGCTTGTATTTCTATGCTTTTATCTTCATGCTTTGTATTCCTATGCTTTGTATTTATATGTCTTGTACAAATTCTAAATTGGTTCTTTTATTCATGCTTCTCTGTCCTACGAGCGAGGAGATTTCGAGTTCAACTAATGTATGTTTAAGGGACAAGCTAAAAAACTTTCCCCTAATTGTAATCCTGCCCCTGATCGAGTTCAGGGGTTTTTTTTGCATTTTTTAGATTAACGATCCTACTAGTTTGTATCCAAAATAACTGTTTATGTTTCTAATGAAAACGCCTTTAGACGGAGCTTAAAGAAAGCAAACCCATCTAGAGTAGATTTAATTTCCTTCTCTCGGTAGAAGAATGAGCACTATAACAAATTTATACTTTCGTAAATAAAGCTTAATCAGGCTAGGTCTGTATCTTTAAGCATAGGTGAGAAGTGAAGCACTCTGGATTATCGCACGATCGCCTTTTATACAGACTTAGAAGCGGTGTTAGCACAGAATTGATAGGCGGAAGCAGTTTTCTTCCCAAGGAGTAAGGTTAGCTTTTGTTTTCACGCTGCCTTGGGGAATTTTGCAATAGGGGAACCGAGTAGCTTATCTCCCGCCTTGCTTTCCCTGTCCTGCTTGCGTTCACCCTTATGCTTTATCCATCGCTGTACTCATCACGTTAAGGAGGTTAATATGCAACTGCAAGTTGAGTGTGGTTTCCCTGGTCTTGCTCAGCCCTGCTCACTCTGTGAACAGTCGTTTGAGATGAAAGAAGGACGGGTGATTCTATGTGATGATCAGGGCGATAGATACGGCGAGGTCTGTCCTGACTGCATTAGCCAGGGTATTCACTGGCTCAATCATGAGTTTGAGCGTCTTGTGCAGCAGCTTACGCTTTCACATTGCATCAAGTCCCGACATCCCTACAGGCTGGAAGAAAGCAAGAGCGTTAACAGTCCTATCAGCAGCAGTGTAAGCAGCGATCGGCGACACGATCCTTCCCAGGTAAGGAGCAAAACCTTGCATAGTACCACCTTTTGACAGAGTGAACTTATAGCGACCTCGCTTGAATAGAAAGTAGAGTTCTAACCGTATCTCGATATATTCAGCAGAGGTTTCAATATGCAAAGCCAATCCAATTCTTTTAAGAGTCTGGAATCGATCGAGCGCATCCTCGCGCTAGCTCTGGGAATCATTTTCTTGTTTGTTGGAATTGCGGGCTTTTTGCCCGGGTTTGTATCGCTGCCTGTGGGTGCACCTGACGTTGCGGTAGATGCTCCTCGCCTGTTCTTCGATGATGGCTACGGCTATGTGCTGGGTCTGTTTCCCACAAACTTTGTACACAATGCCGTCCACATTGTCGTTGGTATTCTTGGCATCGCTGCTGCAACGAGCTTTGGTGGTTCTTTGACTTATAACCGCCTGTTTGCAATTTCCTACATCGTGATCGCGCTGATGGGAATTCTGCCTTTTACCAACAATACGTTTGGTTTGATGCCAATCTGGGGCAACAACGTTTGGTTTAATGCGCTGACGGGTGCGATCGCTTACTACTATGGCTTCATCAAGCCTGCAAAAGCGATGGATATCACCAATTCTCCTTCGGTCTAAAGTAATTTCCATCGATCCAATTTATCCTACCGTGCGGGCGGGATAACCAATTTGAATGGAATTGAGTAGAACGTTCGCACGACAGATTGAAAATAAAGGTTGAAAGCAAATTGAAAACAGATTGAAAAGGTTTTGCGGCAGTGCCGGAACCAAGTTTCGCACTGACACATCTCTTAAAGAGATAAAGAATAGAGAGATAAAGACGATTTGAAAAGTTCCGATTGTGATCGGGCTCGCCCCCCTACCCTCCAATTTTAGGGGGAACCGAGCCAATCATGCTTACGCTCAAAGTCACCCAATATTGTCTTTCAATATTGAGAGATTTAGGGGACGATGTAGAACCCATAACACTGAATCAAATCGCTTCTCAATTCCAATCTTCTCAATTCAAATTGCTACAGCGACCTGTTTGGAACGATTCGATGAGCGAACCTTATTCTCAAAATTCGATCCTCTCGAATGAATCGATCGAAGCTTCACGAGAACTCAACTCGGGGACATTAGGTCAGTATTAGGTTATCAATATCAGGTTAATGGCCAACATCAAAACTGCCAGCATCAAAGCAGTCAAGATTAAAGCAACCAGCATTAAATCAAAGCGAAGCCCCTTCAACCCCCTCTCCCATGCAGGGTCTTCAAATTTCACCTCCCAAATCTGACACCATAACCCAACTATTCTGAGGATACGACAATGGCAAAGGCAAGTCACAAAGGTACAGGCAATAAAAATTCGGTAGAAGAGTTGAACGTAGACCAGGAGCAAATTCCGACTGAAACCGGATACCCCTACAACGATCACGGTGAAGAGAGCGTTAATCCGGCTGCACTGGAGCGCGGCGAAACTCCAACCGAAGAACAGAACTCGGAACAATCTGAATAACAGTCTGAACAAAACTCCGACTACTTCCTGGCAAAAACTGAGTTGATAACAAAAATAGACCATTAGACAGGGGCGGACGATCGTTCGCCCTTTTAGATTGAAAAAAGGTCTTAATTGCACCAATACAAAGCAAAAACAACGCGTAAAACATAGGAATTGTCACCCTCCTATGCAATCGGAGGAACGTTATTTATGCGGTTAGTGGCATACGGTTAATGAATCTGGAGTGACCGAAGTGGAAACCTACGACGTAATTCTGATCGGGGCAGGTCACAATGCCCTTGTTTGTGCTGCTTATTTATTGAAAGCAGGCTACAGCGTCCTTTTACTGGAAAAAGGCGAATTTCCCGGCGGAGCTTGCACCACTGAGGAACTGCTGCCCGAAACCGCTCCGGGCTTCAAGTTCAATCCTTGCGCGATCGATCATATCTTTATCCATCTGGGTCCGGTGGTGGATGAACTGGAACTGCAAAAGTATGGTTTAGAGTATCTCGTTTGCGACCCGGTCATCTTCTGTCCCCATCCTGACGGCAAATATTTTCTGGCGCATAAATCAGTTGAAAAAACCTGTGCCGAAATTGCCCGCTACAGCCCACGTGATGCCGAAAAATATGCAGAGTATGTGGACTTCTGGCAGCGAGTGGTCGCGATGCTCACGCCCATATTTAATGCGCCGCCTAAATCGATCGGAGATATTGCCGGAAATTTTGACCTGGATCAGATCCGCAAGTCGCTTTCGCTGCTGGGCACACCGGATAAAACGCTGGATTTGTTCCGCACCATGTTCAGCAGCCCACGTGACCAGCTCGACGAGTTTTTTGACAGCGAATTTCTCAAAGCTCCCCTGGCACGACTAGCGGCTGAGCTGAGTACGCCACCTTCCCAGAAAACCATGGCGGTTGGGGCAATGATGATGACGATGCGCCATGATCCGGGAATGGCAAGACCCAAAGGCGGAACTGGGGCGCTGGTCGATGCACTCGTGCGGCTGGTTCGTAGTAAAGGCGGCAAGATTCTAACCGAACAGCCTGTCGATCGCGTTTTAGTCGATAACGGTCGGGCAGCGGGCGTGCGGACGCAAAACGGCACGGAATATCGGGCAAAACGGGGCGTGATTTCCAGTCTCGATGCGAAGCGATTATTCCTGCACCATATGGATCCAGGCGATGTCGATCGGGCAGATCCAGAACTGCGGGAACGGGTCGATCGCCGGATTGTGATGCACAACGAAGCGATTCTCAAAATTGACTGTGCCCTTTCAGAACTGCCCCGATTTGAAAACCACAATCATCAAGACGAATTTCTCATGGGATCGGTGCTGATTGCTGATTCGGTGAATCAGGTGGAAGTAGCGCATACCGACCCAATGGTGGGCAAAATTCCGCTCGAAGATCCCTCCATGTATCTGGCGATTCCGTCAGTGCGCGATCCATCGCTGGCTCCCGAAGGCAAGCACACGCTCTGGATCGAATACTTTGTGCCTTACCAAATTGCGGGGGCTGAAGGAATCGGCTACAAAGGCACAGGCTGGACGGATGAGCTGAAAGGTCGGGTTGCCGATCGTGTGCTCGATAAGCTGGCAGACTACGCCCCTAATCTCAAAAATGCCATTATCGATCGCCATATCGAGTCCCCGCCCGAACTCACCGAGCGAATTGGGGTGATGAAGGGCAACTACTATCATCTGGATATGACCTTCGAGCAAATGATTTTCTTCCGTCCCTTACCGGAACTGGCAAACTACACCACCCCGATTGAAGGACTCTACCTTACAGGCGCAGGCACACACCCCGGCGGCTCTATCTCTGGAATGCCCGGGCGCAACGCCGCTCGCATTTTCCTGCAACAGCAACAATGGTCGATCGGGCAAAGCCTTAATGAGGCAGGGGAATCTCTTAAGGAAGTCGTCTATTCGCTGTCCAATCGTTTGTTCAAATAGTTTGGTCGTTTTGTACATTTTGTATTTGTAGCAGTTTCGCAGGGTGGGCAATTGCTCACCTTTTTTTTGATTTCTATTAGTGGGTAGCAAATAACGATCGTGATGCTTCCGTAACGCTTCAGCAATCCTTCTGGGATAATCGATTGAGCCTTGCAGCCTTCAGAAGTTACCTATGTGGGCATCGTGGGAATCTTACAGCAATAGAATCACTATCCCTCCCCTCTTCCCATCATGAAAGCCCAGCAATTCCTTAGAAATAAGGCGTTTCCATTACAAATTGTCCTGATTGTCCCGTTCGTGCTCCAGATTTTTGGAGCCGTTGGTTTAGTCGGTTATTTGTCCTTTAAAAATGGGCAGCAAGCAGTCAATGATCTGGCAGAGCAGTTGATCGATCGCACAAGCGATGTTGTTCAGGAACATTTAGAGGCATATCTTGCCGTCCCTCAAAAGCTGAACCAGATCAACGCAGATGCAATCCGTCGAGGAGTACTGGATGTGAGCGATCGGCAAGCCTTAGGCAAGTACTTTTGGGATCAGCTACAGGCGTATGACCTGACATATCTTGGAATTGGGCTAACGACAGGGGAGGGAATCGGAGCCGCTCGTTTTGATGGTAAAAACACCACAATCGAGGATTGGACTGCGGAACAGCAAAATAACAACACCAACTATGCGACAGACGCCCTGGGCAATCGAACTAAAGTTAATTTCCAAGCAACCTGGAGCAATTTTGCCGAACCCTGGTACACCGAACCGATCGCTGCTGGTAAACCGATTTGGGCAAAAATTATCACAACAAGCTTGCCTTCTGGCCCTTACATTGCTGCTTCTGCTAGCCGCCCGATCTACGATTCACAAAATCATCTGTTAGGCATGATTGGGATAGATATCCACTTGCTGAGACTCAACAACTTCTTACAAAATCTGAGTATTAGCGAATCGGGACAAGTGTTTCTGGTCGAGCGGGATGGCAATTTGATTGCAACATCTGGTCAAGAAAATCCCTTTACGCTCGTCAATCAAAAAGTTCAGCGATTGCACGCTGTCGATAGCCCCAACCCGATTATTCAGACGATTGCCAGACACATTCAAATCTCCAGCGGTTTTCAGTCGATCGCTCAAAATCAGGACGCGGAGTTTCAACTTGAAATCCAGGGAAACCAGCACTTTGTTAATGTTGCACCTTGGCGCGACGAGTATGGATTAGACTGGCTTCTAATCGTGAGCGTGCCTGAAAACACATTTATGGCGCAAATCAATCAGAACACACGCACCACGATCGCGCTTTGTTTTGGTGCATTCGCCGTTGCCTCAATGCTGGGCGTACTCACCTCGCAATGGATTACTCGTCCCGTTCTTCGCCTGAATCAAGCGAGTGAAGCAATGGCATCGGGCGATCTAGATCAAAGCGTAGAAACCAGCAGTATTCAAGAACTCAACACCCTGTCTCACTCCTTTAACCACATGGCAGGGCAAATGCGCCGATCGTTTACTGCACTGGAGCAAAGCAAAGAAGAATTAGAGGAACGAGTCGAAGAACGCACGGCTGAACTCAAAAATACGTTAACAGAGTTGCAGCGAACTCAGGCTCAAGTGGTTCAAAGCGAAAAAATGTCGAGTTTGGGACAATTGGTTGCCGGAATTGCTCATGAGATCAATAACCCGGTTAACTTTATTCACGGCAATCTTGCCCATGTGCAGGAATACTCTAAGGATTTATTAGGTTTTTTGCAGTTGTATCAACAGCACTATCCCCATCCTGCCTCTGAAATTCAAACGGCTGCCGAAAAGATCGATCTGGAGTTTTTGCAGGACGATCTGCCCAAAATGCTGACTTCAATGAAAATGGGAACCGATCGCATTCGTCAGATCATTTTGTCGCTGCGAACCTTCTCCCGCATGGATGAAGCAGAATGCAAAGCAGTTGATATTCACGAAGGCATTGACAGCACTCTGTTAATTCTGCAACACCGGCTCAAAGCTACACCAGAGCGACCCGAAATTGAGATTATCAAGGACTATGACGCGCTACCGCTCATCGAATGCTATGCCGGACAGCTTAATCAGGTCTTTATGAATATCCTGGTGAATTCGATTGATGCGATCGAAGAGAATCGGACGAAGCACACTTATCAGGAGCTTTTGAATCATCCAGGTCGAATCACAATTCGCACTTCAGTAATGGATGCAGGATGGATCGAAGTCACGATCGCTGATAACGGAAGCGGCATTCCCGAAGCAATTCAACAGCACATCTTTGATCCATTCTTCACCACCAAACCGCTCGGAAAGGGCACTGGAATGGGGATGTCGATTAGTTACCAGATCATCACTGAGAGACACAGCGGCAAATTAGAATGCTTCTCCAAGCCTGGCGCAGGAACCGAGTTCATAATCCGAATTCCAATTCGGCAACCCATGGCGCACTAAAGCTCTTGTACTAAAGCTCTCGCGCTAAAGCAGATCTCGCACTAAAGCAGATGCCTTCTGCCGCATCATTACAGCGTTGAAACTCAGACATTAGCGACGATCGACCTGAACCCGCTTACCCGGATATTGCTTTTTAACCCAGGCAATAAAATTTTGCATTTTCGGGTCTTGCTGCAATTTCTCTAAAGAATTGAGTTCTTTTGCAAGATGGGCATTGTTGTAAAAGGCATGAATCTGTCGATGACAGGCAGAACAAATCTGAATCGTTGGACCGGAATCTAGTTTTTTGCGCTTGGTGTTTTGCCGTGGGGTAAGGTGATGTGCCGTCAGCGCAGGAACAGCCCGATCGCACAATTCGCAGCGCAATTCTGCCGTTTTGTCACGGTTCGAGTAGCTCAAAGCTTTGAACCTCCAGCACTGGACCAATTCCGGCTAAAGAAAACACATCGTCTCGCACCTGCCCCTTGATTCGCACCTTCAGCCCCATTTGAAGCAATCCTTGCGGTGCGCCTTTGTGAATTTCGTAATCTTTTCCCTGGCGAGAAACCAGCGTCCAGCGATCGAGATGGGAACGCCAGATTGTACCTTCAACCGTAAGCATAAAGCAGCCAAGATGGACGATCAGAAAATGATGCAGGGAAACAAAGCCCCAACAGTTCCTAAACAATAGCGCAGACTACCCGTGGAATGCCTTCTACCAGGAGGGTTAGTCTACGCCGTTGAACACGTTACAGAACGTAGTATTGAATTCAGATGTGTTATGAAAAATCGAAAAGGGCTAGTGAATAAAACTGCGATCGGAATTAGATTAACTTGCAGCTTGAACGGGTTTTTGGCTCTGCACTGTGTTTGAGCGACCGCGACGCGAATCTGCTAATGCATCGAACGGGTAAAACTCAATGTGGTTTAACAAAGTTGTGACAAACGCAAAGAGTAAGAACGGCAGCGATAACACCAAAATTAAGCCCACGGTTGCAAGGGCGTAAACAGGACGGCTCGCTCCCATTAATGCCATTGCTGCTGCCAGACTAATAAATAGCACCAGTAACCACACAATAATCTGACCATAAATGTCGCCAAAGGTAAGGGTGCAAACCAAACGGTACTTCTGCGCTTCCATAAAGCTACCCTAGCAATGTGTCTATAACCTCTTAGGGTAGAGTGCAGACGGGCGAAATGGGAGATAACTCATTGTTTTTAAAGGTTGTTTTTAACGAGTTGATATATTTCTTTAGGTTTGTTCTAGATAACTCGATACATTTCTTTAGATTCGATTCTTTAGAATGGCTGCTACTTGCTCGATCGCCTCTTCCACACGCTCTGCCACCCAAATTCAATGGGGAGTCGTTCCTCCTGCTGGATCATTGCTTGAAAGCTGCCGAAAAAACTGAGCTGTGAGGCGATCGACATTCATCAGAATCACAGGCTTTTGGGCTTTCAGAGCCAGCGCAACTTCTGAAGCCGTTCCGGCTCCCATGCCACAGGCAGTAATCACGTTGCTGGTGAGAATGTTGATGTGATTGCGGGCACTGCCCATGCCAGTCACAATCGGGATATCGATCGCTTCAGACATCCCATAATCAGTGGTTCCCGGTAAAATGCCGATCGTCAGTCCGCCTGCTTGCTTCGCCCCACGGCTGGCAGCTTCCATCACGCCCACCGCGCGTCCGCCTGTCAGCAAAATCCAGCCTCGCTGGGCAATCTGCTCACCTAAGGTAAAGGCAGTCTGGCAATCGCGATCGGTTGCCGTTTCGCCTGGTCCCATCACTCCAACGATTGTTCTTCGCATTACGCAACAGATTTCTACTTCATTTGATCCTAGGCCCAATCGATCTGGGCATTCTGTGAGAATTCAGAATTCAACCCTATCGCAATCCTGCTATACGTTATGGCTCTGGCGAATGCAAAGCTGCCTGACACTTCCCTAGCTCGGCTCCCGCTCGTCTCCGTGATTGTGCCCATCTACAACGGCGAGGCAGATTTGCCCGGATTGCTCCAGTGCCTACAGGCACAAACTTATCCAGCCGCTCGCGTCGAATATTTGCTGGTTGACAACGGCAGCAGCGATCGCACCCTGGAACTACTTGAATTAGCAGCTTCGCAGTTTTCTCAGACAGAAATCGCGCCCGCCGTACCCGCGATCGATTCCCAAACCGATCATCCCGCTCATCCCATAGAGGAACCTGCTTGGCATCGCCGGATTCAACTCCGGGTGCTATCTGAAACTCAAATTCAAAGCTCCTACGCGGCACGCAACTGCGGCATTCGGGCAGCGATCGGAGAAATTCTTGCCTTTACCGATGCTGATTGTCGTCCTCAGCCGGATTGGCTGCTGCATCTGGTTCAGCCTTTTCAACAAGCTGGCAGTGAAAAAATTGGCATTGTCGCAGGCGAGATTTTACCGCTTCCTGGAACTTCCTTACTTGAGCGGTACGCCGATCGCCATCAAATTCTGTCTCAGTGTCATACCCTCTCCCATTCGTTTTATTCCTATGGGCAGACGGCAAATTTAGCTGTCCGGCGGCAAGCTTTAGAACAAGCAGGATTATTCCGTCCCTGGCTCACCACAGGGGGGGATGCGGATCTGTGCTGGCGAATTCAGCAGCAGGGCTTTTGGCAGCTTCAGTTTGCGGAACAGGCGATCGTCCAGCATCGTCATCGTTCAACCTGGCGCGAGCTGCGGCATCAGTGGACGCGCTACGGGCGATCGAATTGCTATTTGCACGAGCTGCACGGTGTAGCTCTGGCTCAGCCTTTAACCCGGCGCGAAACCTTTTACCGACTCAGTCGATGGCTGCTCAAGGAGATTCCGATCGTCCTGCGGCAGACGGTAACTGAGCAGGGTTTTTCAAGCCTGAAGCGATCGCAGGGAGAATCCTGGATTGATGCGGTGATGGATACACCGATCGGCTTGCTGTGCCGCCACTGGCGCACGATCGGACAGCAGGAGTCTGCCCTTCCTGAAGCCGCCTGTCAGGTCGAGTGGTTTCCTCAAACTGCCACCGTACAGAACCTTTAAAACCTTTAGGAAAAACTGACGCAGTTATCAAAATATCAAAAAGCCTGTTACAAAAATGTTACAGATAGAGATGAGGTCGGCAGGATCAAGAAATACTAGAAGTCGATGTCGGTGGTCTGCCTCACACCAGCCATCCCTTTGCAAGGGGGTCTGCGCTCAAAATTCCCAATGGCTGGGCGGCTTGTTCTATTTGCTCCAACTCTAAACAGTTTGAG
>NZ_JACJOR010000156.1:0-3962 GCF_014695615.1 Leptolyngbya sp. FACHB-711 | reverse complement strand
CGTACTGTAAATGCTCTTCCCAAAGTGCTTGCAAAGACTCCTGGGCTGGTGTCAAATTGGTAGTTGCTTGTAAATTTGCTTGTCCGTCTACAGTTTGCTGTTTGACCATGATTAAATACTCCTGGTTCTATTTATCTAAAGTGTCTTGAGTTCCAATGCTTGACTGCTTTCAGATGCTTGTGATGTTAGTGAATTTGTTTCAATGGACGTATAAGCATTCAGCGCCTGTTTCGCGAATTAGTTTGGCGGTTTTTTCTCCTTCTGCGTCGCGTCTACCGGAGAACACGACTTTTGCTTCAGCAGCACCGAGCGCGCGCTGCTTCGCAGATACCACAAGGGTCGCCGTTGCTCTGCCAATTCCCGATGTGCCGCCTGTAACTAACGCCACTTTATCTTGCAGTATCATTTTGTTTCTCCTGTTTCAATCAAGATTGACCTTCAGCAATGAACTGACGAGATCACCGACGACCAATCCGATTGCTCTGGGAAACGGGTTCGGATGCCTCGTCGCGTTTGAACACTTTGTAGGGGATCGCCAGGAACACGGGTATTGCAACTAGCACTGATAGCGCCCCGTAGGTGGCGTGATACTCGCTGATTGTGAACAGAGCCGGTGTGGTCACAGCACTTCCAGTGATGTTGAACAGGAGTATGCTACCGATGTTGTTCGCGAAGTGTACGCCGATGGCGAGTTCAGTGGTTCCGTCAATCAACGAGACCACGGTCCACAACAGACCCGGAACGAGGAAGTAGTTGGAGAAGACCGTGAGCCAGCCGCCTGCGCTCACCTCCGGGTTTAAAAGGTGCGGCAGGGTGAATACCACGGCCGCCACGAGCGCCAGAAAAACGCGGCTGGTCGAGATCATGCTCGCCCCCTGCACGATGTACCCGCGATAGAAAAGCTCCTCAGTGGTCGTCTGGATCGCGGTGAAGACCAGTGCCAGTGGCACGAAGAGCGCGAACGTCGCCAGGTCGAAGTTGAAGGAAAAGGTGTCGGGGTAGAAGAGGTACTGTCCCAGCCCACCTATCAGACACGCTGGAACGGACCACGCCACAAACCCCTGACCGATGCGACGCCAGTCGATCCGCTCCCGCGCCGTAATCAGTGTCCGGGGGTAGCGGCGGTGGATAAGGGTAACGGCGATGAGAACCCCCGCCAGGAAAAACACGAAACCTACCATAACAAACAGGAACTTCCCGAAAGGACCAAGCACGTAGTAATCCGGTTGGCCGCTAAACGCGATCGCGACGAGTACGCTGGCACCAGTCCCGACCACCAGCCACGCAAAGAGAATGACCACTAGACCCAGAACATACCGCCACCCCCGATACTTACCCCACCGAGCAGCCTCCACATAAGTTGCGTTTTTCATGGGAATACATCCTGACTTTTGCAAATGATTTACCCTGCATTGCTGGTTTCAGCCTTGACTTCGGCTGGGATTACGAAAGCTCTTAATTCGACAATCTTGTTGCCGCGAAAGCGCCAGATGTCGCAGTACGAGAACCAGCCACATTCCCGTCTTAGGTTTAAGCGGCATAATGGTCCCGCGCACCGGATTCAGATCACCTTTGTCTGTGACCAACAACCTATATTCGTGCTGGTGCAGAGGGTTTGTTAGCTGGTTTTTGTTGCATCAAAAATGGAACTTTATGAGTTCAACGCCTTTTCGATACGACGATCGGGAATGAGCCACAGAACTGCAACCAGAACGTATAATGCACATGCAAACCAAGGGATTGCAAAAGCAAGTGGAATTGTAACTGCATAAATCAATACCGATGACTTGCCTTTAAAATTCCGACCAAGAGCGGTTGCAAGTGTGGAATCTTGACCGTGGTGAAAAACAAGTGTGCGAGTCAGAGTGAAGTAGGCGATCGCAGCCAACAATAGAACCACACCATAAAGCGCCACAGGCAAGGCAGCAAAGTGATTTTCACCCATCCATGTGGTGACAAAGGGAAATAATGATAACCAGAACAACAAATGTAGGTTTGCCCACAAAGTTGAACCATTCACTTGTCGGACTGCCTGAAACAGGTGATGGTGATTGTTCCAGTAAATACCAACATGCACGAAACTCAACACATAGCTTAGAAAGATTGGGATCAACGGACGTAGTGCAGCTAAATCTGACTCATGAGGTATTTTTAACTCCAGTACCATAATGGTGATAATAATAGCAATTACCCCATCACTGAATGCTTCTAACCTACTTTTAACCATTTTTGGGTATGCTCCTTGTTTACCGCGTTGTATAACTGCCGTTTGTAAAAATAGTGTCCGGTTATCCACTATCCATTCAGTATCTCTAAGTGGCAGCGGATCGCCTCAAACTTTGTATCAAGGTCGCTAGTCCATCCGCTTCAGCGATTTGCAATTTGTTAGCCTTACACGGTTGGGGAACGCTCCAGGGCTACTCGATCCCAATGTCCTAAGTTGGCTGCTGTCTCATAGGTGCTTTGGAGAAAAGCAAGGAGGTTTGCAATTACACAATCGGAGCAAGTTCAGAATCTGTGAATTTTGGAGGTTAAATACTGTCAAAGGTCAGCAACATCATGACATCTGCATGAGCTAACACGACATCGGGGTGGCGTTGAAGCGTCGTGTTATACTTCATGGCAAACTCATCGCCTGATTCATCGGGGCTGAGCAGTGTACGAATGTCACTGTCGATCGCTTCAATTGCCTCTGATGTAACAGATTCATCGGCATGAAGCAACTCATCGATTTGGATAATCAATTCTGAGAGTCGATGCAACCAGGCAAACTGCTTATGACTAATCACCAGTTGTAGCAATTCACCTCTAGAAACTTGCCCTCGAACTTGCTCATAGGTAAGACGCTCACTCTCTAGTAAAAGCTTGTGCAGATGCAGTAGTTTGATTCGTAACTCACTCAAGCGTTGATGTTGACTAATCTGATATTGAGATGTGTTAAGCATCAATCCGTCCCATCCTTCCTTCCTGGTAGTCGTTGATCGCTTGGGTAATTTCAGCTTCAGTGTTCATGACAAACGGACCGTAGCGCACGACTGGTTCGTTAAGGGGTACACCTGCAATCAGCAGAAGCTCTAGAGGGCGCTGAGCATCAGCAGGGTTGGAGATCGCCACATCTTCTCCATCTTGAGAAAAGAGCACCATCTGCCCATCATCACCAGGCGCTGGCTCTGTCCCAAACAACCCAGACCCCTCCAGTACATAGACAAAGGCGTTGTACTCTTTTGGTACAGGCTGGATCATCGTTGCCCCTGGTTGCAGTGTGAAGTGGAGGTAAGTTATCGGCGTGCGCGTCTGAATTACGGCTTTTGCCCCTAACGCTTCTCCCGCAATCACCCGCACCGTCATAAACCGATCTTCGGTTTGAGCGACCGGAATGTGAGCCGCTGGAATTTCCTGATAGCGGGGTGGCATCATTTTGTCTTGTTGTGGCAGATTGACCCATAATTGAATGCCGTGGAGCCGTCCACCAGTTTGGGTAAACATTGACTCCGGCATCTCGGAATGCACGACCCCGGCACCTGCTGTCATCCACTGGACGTCACCTGGATTTAGTAGCCCGGCGTGCCCCGCAGAATCTTTGTGTTCTAACCGTCCATCCAAGACATAGCTGACGGTTTCAAAGCCCCGGTGCGGATGATCGGGTGCACCTTTTGCCTGACCCGGCTTTAGATTAATCGGACCCAACTCGTCGAGGAGGAGAAACGGGTCAAATTCAGAGAAGCTACTTTTGGGAAAGGGCCGACGTACAAGAAATCCGGCCCCTTCGTGTGTTTCAACGCTGTTGATTACTCCGGCAACGGTTCGAGACGTTTGAGTGGGGACAGTCATAGAATTGCCTCTTCGGAACTAGTAGTTCACCAAATAAACTTTGCCTAGTTAGCATGCTTTAATTTAGGATAGAGATGCCCTAACCGAATGCGCGCACCTGCACTGGAAAATCTCCAATTGACCCTGGCTTT
>NZ_JACJOR010000155.1:0-2800 GCF_014695615.1 Leptolyngbya sp. FACHB-711 | reverse complement strand
AACCCCGATCCCCAAGCCTTGCGCTTTGACGAACGACCTTGATAAAACAACCCTGAAGCCGAACTCGATCGTTTGCTGTGCAACGTCCGCGTGTGTTCCACAACCTGTCAGTCATTTCCCAGGATCTCAATCCCTCTCAGAGCCGCCCAATTTGAGGAAAAACCCGTGGTGCTTACCAACTCGCAGCCTGTGCTTATCAGTGTCATCCTACCGCTCTATAATGCAGAGTCCTACATCAGAGAGGCGGTGCGATCGATCTTGCAGGAAACCCGCATTCCGCTAGAGCTGATTGTCGTGGATGACGGCTCGACCGATCGATCGCTGAAAGTCCTCAAACAAATTCGGGACGATCGCCTTGTGGTGCTTTACAACCAGGGCAAAGGCATTGCAACCGCGCTGAACACTGGGCTTGCGGCAGCACGGGGCAAGTTTATCGCTCGCTGTGATGCCGATGATTACTATCCGGCCGGGCGGCTGTTTAGGCAGATCAATTGGCTGATGCAGCACCCAGAAGCAGGAGCCGTCTGTGGGGGATATCGCGTGATCGATCCCAAAGGGCTTTCCGTCACCGCGTTTAATTGGAGCCAGGAAATCGAAGACATTACGGGCGAACTGCAAGCCGGAACCGCGCGCACCCATCTCTGCACCTTTGTGATACGAACGGACATTGTGCGATCGATCGAGGGCTTCCGCTCTTATTTCGTCACGGCTGAAGATATTGATTTGCAGCTCCGGCTGGGCGATGCCACAAACGTCTGGTATCTGCCCGGAATGTGTTATCACTACCGCCTGCATGAAACTTCGATCACCCATACCCGCAGTTCAACCGAGCGCGAGTTTTTTGACCAGATTGCCCGTGAATTTCAGCGACAGCGACAGCAGCAGGGTCACGATGCGCTGCAACGAGGCTGTCCTCCTGCCTTACCCCAGAAACACGACAAGCCGCCTATGACGGCAAAGCAGCATTTGCAAAACTTTTTACTGGGGGAGGCGTGGCGCAGCTATCAAGCTGGACAACTGACAAAGGCTCTAGTTGCGGGAATGCGATCGGCGTTGGCACTGCCCAGTAATCTAACGGTTTGGCGCAGTGTGCTGTCGCTGGTGATCAAGTCGGCAACTGCGAGCAGTCAACTGATGTTTCGGCTTTATTCGCGATCGTAAGAGCAAAAGCGGGAGGGGCGATCGTTCCTAATGCTGCAAAATTGCCGGATGACAAAATGTTCTGAGCCGCGAAGACTGAGGCAAATTGCAAACGGGTATTACTACCAGGCGCAGCCCTGTTTCCGATCTATTCAACCCAGATATTCCCAACCCAGATATTCAATCAACTCGGATGGATATTCAACCCAGGCGGTATTGTCTGTGATAAATAAATTGCTCAACAGATTGCTCAACATCGCTAAACGTTGCTAAACAAGGTTGGATTTGAATCGAGAGCAATCATCGAAAATCGTAAGGTATCAACCCCTAGACGATCCCGTTGAAAGAATCGCAAAACAGATTTGTGCCTGCTGTGGTCGCTTGATAGAGCAGTGTAACGAAAGGTTCGCCCCCTCGATCTTTCGCATGACTGAATCAGCGTTAAAAATGGAAGAAGATATCGTTGTTTCTCTTCTCCACTATGGCAGACCCTACCTCTGATATTGCACTCCTCAAAACCCTGCTGCACCTGCGCCACCTGGAGCTAAAAGCCAGAATGGTTCCCTTTTCCGGCTGGGAAATGCCTGTGCAGTACGAGGGCATTAGCAAAGAACATCAGGCAGTCCGACAGGCGGCTGGAATGTTTGATATTTCCCACATGGGTAAGTTTGTCTTGCAGGGAAAGAGGCTGATTGAGCAATTGCAGTTGCTTGTGCCCTCTGATTTGAGTCGGCTTCAGGCGGGAGAAGCTCAATATACAGTGCTGCTGAACGATCGTGGTGGCATTATCGACGATTTGATTATCTACTACCAGGGCGAAACCCCAGACGGAGTGCAGCGCGTGACTACGATCGTCAATGCCGCAACAACCGGAAAAGACCGCAATTGGCTCAAAAGGCATCTTGACCTGAATCAGATTGAATTCATCGATTTGTCAGCTGACCAAGTGCTGGTTGCAGTGCAGGGTCCACAGGCGATCGAAAAACTGCAAGCCTTTGTGCAGGAAAACCTGTTTCAGGTAAAACGATTCGGGCATCTCGAAGGCACAGTTTTGGGACAGCCAGGATTTCTGGCACGAACAGGCTACACAGGCGAGGATGGCTACGAAGTGATGGTTGAGCCGGGCGTAGGTGAAGCACTTTGGGAAGAACTGCGATCAGTGGGTGTCGTTCCCTGTGGCTTGGGCGCAAGAGACACCCTGCGGCTAGAAGCAGCAATGGCACTCTACGGCATGGATATCGACGAAACCACTACGCCTCTGGAAGCAGGCTTAGGCTGGCTAGTGCATCTCGATCGCAAAGGGGACTTTATCGGGCGATCGGTGCTGGAGCAGCAAAAACAAAACGGACTGCAGCGACGACTGGTCGGACTGCGAACCGAAGGCCGCAACATTGCCCGTCACGGCTATCCGGTACTGTCTGAAGGCAAACCGATCGGCGAAATTACGAGCGGCACTCTTTCTCCAACGCTGGGCTATCCGATCGCGCTGGCTTATGTGGCAGCTGAACTGGCGCAACTCGATCGAGTGCTGCAAGTCGAGATTCGGGGCAAGAGCTATCCGGCAACAGTGGTGAAGCGCCCGTTCTATAAGAGTTCTTGACCATAAGAGCCATCATTTCACTCCTGCCGTTTTCTGCCCGCTCAGATGACATAAGCTGAA
>NZ_JACJOR010000154.1:0-12467 GCF_014695615.1 Leptolyngbya sp. FACHB-711 | reverse complement strand
GAATCGCCTGCTCGAAGGTTTACAGCTTTTACAGCTCAATCCCTTGATCCAAAGCATCTCGGCGGATTTGCAGGCAGGGGTGCGTCCGGGAACCAGTGTTTTGGCAGTTCAGGTTACCGAGGCAGACTCGTTCAATACCACGTTGTCGATCGATAACGGACGATCGCCCAGTGTGGGCAGCTTCCGACGGCAAGTTGAACTCACGCAGGCAAATCTGTTGGGCTTTGGGGACGGTTTGAACGTGGGCTACGGCAATACGAATGGCAGCAACACGCTCAACGCCACCTATACTCTGCCGCTCAATCCGCGTAATGGCACGTTACAGTTAGCGATCGGCTTCTCGGATAGTCGCGTCATCGAGGAACCGTTTGATGAACTGGAGATTAGTGCCACCTCGCACTACTACGAACTCACCTTTCGCCAGCCGCTTTCACAAACGCCAACCGAAGAATTTGCGCTGGGGCTGACGGCTTCTCGTCAGGAAAGCCAAACGGAATTAGGCATTGATGATATTGGTCCGTTTCGCCTTTCACCCGGAGCCGATGCAGCAGGGCGAACTCGTGTCTCGGCAGTGCGCTTTTTTCAGGAGTGGACGCAGCGTAACAGTCAGCAGGTGATTGCTGCTCGATCGCAATTTAGCCTCGGACTCGATTTGTTGGATGCCACCGTGAACAATGACGCACCCGATAGCCGGTTTTTAGCTTGGCGCGGACAGGGGCAGTGGGTGCGCTTACTGGCTCCCGATGCGCTGCTGCTGGTGCGAGGCGATGTTCAGCTTGCAGACAGTGCTTTAGTGCCGCTGGAGCAGTTTGGATTGGGCGGACAGCAGAGCGTGCGAGGTTACAGACAGGATGCCTTGCTCACAGATAACGGGGCGTTGCTCTCTGCCGAGGTGCGATTACCCATTCTGCGTATTCCCGAATGGCGAGGGCTGCTGCAACTTTCGCCGTTTATCGATGTGGGTGCAGCCTGGAATAGCGGCGATAGCCCGGCTCCAGAATCAAATGCGTTAGTCGGTGTTGGAGTAGGTCTATTGTGGCGGCAGGGCGATCGCTTTTCAGCAAGGCTCGATTGGGGCATTCCGCTGGTGTCGATCGATGCCGGGGACAGTTTGCAAGAAAATGGCGTGTATTTCTCTGTAATCTACTCCCCGTTCTAAATTTTCCTCTGGCGCAACTTCGTTTCAATGCGATCGATTCCCTCTGAGCTAAGTGTTAGCCCCCAAGGATCCTCCTCTGCCCTCCTTCACAAAGAGGGAGCCGAACCACTCTGATTCCCCTTTTTAAGGGGGGTAGGGGGGAGCTCCGCCAAATCATCCAATCAACAGAAGGTTTTAAGACGCTTTTAAGACACTGCCTAGCCCCCACACCCCCTCGTACCTGACCAGCATGAAAGAAGCTGTAACCTGAACTTAAGTTCATAGGTAGACCAATACTTGGAATCAACTAATAATTGATCATTTTGTTGCTCACGAAATAAACCCTGGATTAATGACAAATCTTCGTTCATTCTATAAATTAAGACTATATAAACAGCATAGAGAAATTAGGAGAAAAGCAATTTTCTAAGTGATATTGCTCCTCTCTTCCCAAGGGTTAAGCATGAATCAAGATATTTCTGCTGAATCGGCTGGCGATCGTCAACTATTAGCAGTATCTCCTTCTGAACGAGATCATCGGCAGGGTTCACTCAATGCACGAGTTGTACTTGTTGAGTATGGAGATTATCAATGTCCAAAAAGTGGGGAAATTTATGCCCTGATTAAAGCAATTCAAGAACAGCTTGACAGCAACCTCAAGGAGAATTATTTATGCTTTGTGTTTCGTCATTTTCCTCAACCTCAACTCTATCCTCAATCTCAGAAGGTAGCCGCTGCCGCAGAAGCAGCAGGAGCGCAAGGACGGTTTTGGCAGATGTCAGAGATGCTGTGGGAGCATCGCCAAGATTTAGGCGATGGCTATTTAGTGGAGTATGCTAACAATTTAGGACTGAATATTACTCAGTTTCTGCGAGATATTACTAGGGAAGTGTATAGCGATCGCATCAAGGAGGATATTGAAGGCGGAAGACGCAGTGGCGTGACTCGCATACCAGCTTTGTTTATCAATAGTATTCGTTATCAAAATGCGTTGGAGTTCGAGCCGTTATTCAATGCAGTGATTGAATCTGGAGGTCTTATATAGCAAATCTCATTCACAAAATATTATTGAGCGATCGCCTGATTAAAATGTTGCGATTGATGGCATGGGCATAAGAAATTTGGAATTAGTGGTAGTTTGATAGGTGCGAAAGCATCATCAGCTCAAGTATCTGTCAATCTTAACCAGGTTGAAAATCATCAGCCGAATATAGACGAATCGTTTTCATAGAGGCACGATCGCATCGAGTAAATGCAATTTGACCAGTTTTCTGTTCCGACTGGCGGTAATGAAGACAGCAACATTAGCGCCAACTCTCAAGACTTTAGAGAGGCAATGTCAGCATCAATCGACATCCCCGCCACACTTCGCCCTATTACTGGGCACCGTTTGTTCTATTAGAAAATTGGCGTAAGGACCTCTACATTCAGCAGGACAAGGTCCACGCGCAGTTTGCTGCGGATGTGCCCGCCAACAATGCACAGTTGATGGCTAGTACCCAGCGTCCGATTACGGAAGCCACGCTTAAGGAAGCCTCTGGCGAACCTGCATGGAAATCTACCCCGTCCTGGTTCATCTATGGTGGTCGCGACTTGAACATTCCTCCAGCAGCCCTGTCTTTCCTGGCGAACCGCGCTGATTCAAAGGAGACAGTTGTCGTGAATGGTGCATCCCACGTCGTGATAATTTCCCATCCAGATGCCGTTGTCAGCGTTATCGAACATGCTGCGAGCACGCAGTAGAGAAGTGTGAACACATTGCGACTATGAACGGGGAAAAACGCAGAGATATGCAGTTGAGTAAAACTTTCCCGTGTCCTAATGTTTTCGTGTCTTTCTAGTAAAAATAGAAAGGTGATCAAAATGACCGCTTTTACATGGAAAAAAGTCCAAAGATTGTTGCTCTTACTGTTCACATTTAGTGTTGTCGTTATCGCATCAGTGCATTCAGGATCAGCTAGTTTGTGGCAACCAGTCCAAACATCCAACTCTAAACCTGCGATCGTCCTAGTTCATGGTACCAATGCTGACGCAACATCCTGGCAACACGTTATTTCACTTTTGCAGGAGGATGGCTACGTCGTAACTGCTGTGCAAAATCCGCTCACTTCTCTGCCAGATGATATTGCTACAACCAAGCGAATCATTGACGCCCAACAGAGACCCGTGGTTGTAGTCGGGCATTCCTATGGTGGAACCGTAATCACAGGTGCAGCGTCTGATAACCCGCAAGTGAAAGCATTAGTTTATATCAATGCTTTTGCACCAGAGCCAGGTGAGACGATTAGCCAGTTAAATAGCAGATACGCCCCTCCTCCAGCCAGCGCAGCACTTGTAGCTGATACAGCAGGATTTCTTTACATCGATCGTGAGAAGTTTCACGAGGTCTTTGCTCATGACGTATCACTAGCCGAGGCGAAAGTGCTGGCAGTGACGCAAAAGCCTGCCATCAGCACAACGTTTGACCAATCTGTGGAGAGCGCAGCCTGGAAGACGATTCCCTCCTGGTATCTTGTGGCTCAAGAAGACCGAGCCATTAACCCGGAGCTTCAACGATTCATGGCAAGCCGAATTGGTGCCAAAACAACTGAGATTCCAGCAAGCCATGTGCCCTATATCTCCCAGCCAAAAGAGGTTGCCAACCTGATTATTGAAGCAGCAATCGCTGTGAAGTAATCCGATTACGAAATCAAGTAACGTCAAACTCAAAGGAGCCATGACGAAAAAGGCAACTTGGTCGGTCTCGGAGATATGGAGATGCAGATGCGCTAGTCCTACTCAAATGTTTCATTAAAACGTTCAAAGAAGTAACATTTAGGAAAATGCTATGCAGCGCCAAATCCTAGTGATTGAGAACGATCTAAAGATAGCTCAAATCATTCAGCTAGAGTTGACATGTGAGGGTTATTTGGTAAAGGTTGTACATGATAGAATGGCAGGATTGCTCGAAGCTCGACAAAGTGATCCAGATTTGCTTATTCTAGGTTGGGAGCAAATAGGTTTATCTTGTCTGGATATTTGTCACCGCTTACGCTCTACACAGAATAATGTACCCATCTTAGTTTTGACTAAGGAAGGTCAGGTACACGATCGAGTTGCCAGTTTAGAGGCAGGTGCAGATACCTGTTTAACTAAACCTTTCAACCTGGAGGAATTAGTCTCTGTCGTTCGATCGCTTTTACGACGTACTCAGCCGCAGCAGCCTTACGTTTTGGAATTTGAGAACCTTGTGCTAGATCGAAAAGCACGACAAGTTCGTCACGATTATCAGCAAGTTGAATTAACTGCGAAGGAATTTGATTTGCTGGAATATTTCATGAGCTACCCTAAACAGGTGTTGAGACGTGAACAAATTCTTCAAAATGTTTGGGGATACGATTTTGTTGGAGACTCTAATGTTATTGAGGTCTACATTCGCTACTTACGCCTCAAACTTGGGGGGAGCAAGGCAGCACGACTGATTCATACTGTGCGTGGTGTTGGCTATGTTCTGCGAGGGGCTTCTTGATTGTTCTAGTAAAGAGAAGTTAGACGCTCTGTTTTCCGAATTCTAGAAATTAGCCTGGCTGCACGGTGCAGCAATTAGACGACTCATCAGTCTAAAACCCTACCAAAGCCCAAATACTCTACGCAATTTTCCACGATCGCGTATTGATTTACCCGACCATAACGATGGGTAAATCTATTGATGCATAGCTTGTATTAATTCACAACTTGAGGTTATTTCATGACACACATTCTCCATCTCGATGCAAGTCCACGGGGTGTACGATCTATTTCTCGCACCCTTTCAGCAGAATTCATCGCTAACTGGAAAGCTGCTCATCCCAATGACACGGTCACCTACCGCGATATTGGGCATTATCCTGTACCGTTTGTCAGCGAAGACTGGATTGCTGGTGCCTTTACACCCCCTGAACAACAAACGCTTGAACAAACTAAAGCAATTCGGGTTTCCGATGAGTTGATCGATGAGTTTTTAGCAGCCGATCGCTATGTGTTTGGCATTCCCATGTACAACTTCAGCATTCCTGCGAACTTCAAAGCCTACATTGATCAAGTTGTGCGCGTGGGTCGTACATTCTTAGCTGATGAAACAGGCTACAAAGCGCTGGTTCATGATAGGAAGATGACTATCATTCTTGCTCAAGGGGGAACTTATCCAGAAGATAGTCCTACTCACGCCTATGATCTGCAAACACCCTATCTTCGGTTTATTTTTGGGTTCATCGGCATTACCGATGTTGAGTTCATTTACGCCAATGGTCTCAACCTGGGTACGGAAGCCCGTAACCTGACAATCGTTAAAGCACAGGCTGCTCTAAAAGCGACGATCGCTCGTTGAGGTTAAGTCCCATGCTAAAGCGTGTAGCGATCGGTACAGATCAAGAAGCTCAGCAGGTCACTACCATTATTTCTTATGCAGTTCGCCCAGGACGCGAGTGGGGATATCAAGAGTGGCTGCACGGCATCGCTACAGCGGTTCACAAGTTCAAAGGATACTCAGGGGTCACTGTGATTCGCCCCCAAAATCATACTCACCCTGATTACGTAGCCATTGTTAGATTCAATCAGTACAGCAACTTGAAAACGTGGATGGAATCCGATATTTGACAGGAATGGATAACGCGGTTGCAATCTCTGATCGAAAAGACTGAAGTTGTTCAAACACTGACAGGGTTGGAGATCTGGTTTATGCTTCTAGGCAAGCCGCAGGCTCCACCCCCATGCTATAGGGTTGCGCTGGTGACGTGGCTAGGAGTGCTGCTCACGCTACCTATCCTGGAATATTTACTGGTACCGTTACTGTCTGAATTTCCTGTATTACTTCAGCAACTAATCATCACAGGATTTAGTGTTGTCCTGCTTGCCTATTTTGTCATACCGCACCTCACTCAACTGTTTTACAAATGGCTCTATTCCAGTCTATAAGCCCACATAACGCGACTTAAAGGAGAATCAAATGTCTGATCAACAGCAAAACAAATCGTTCGATTCTAACGGTACCAGCGAACTACTAAGCGATCGAGAATTAACTAAAATAGCGGGCGGTGCAGAGCATGACTACAATCAATTACTCCATTCAAAGATTTTGCAGCGTGATGCTGACGACTTCAACATTCCTGAAACTGAACCGACCTTTCCAACTCCACCCTACCCAGAAGATATAGCGTAAAAATGCTGCATCGTGCTCCAAGCAGCAAATAATCAATTCTCATGACCTGTAGCCCTATGACAGAAATTATTCTGCGCGAGTTGAATCGGAGTGACATTGACTGGATGACTTTGGTTGGACAGAAAGTAGAAATTGCGCCTGGCGCTCGACTGCCGACTGTTGACACACATTCAGGTCGGTTTTATCTGGTTCTAGAGGGTCAACTTGAACTGATCTCGCCTGATTCCGATCGCTCTCATCCTGGCATTGTCACTTACAGCAGCGGTGATGTCGTTGGATTCTTCTTTCTGCTGAGTTCTCCTTCGTCAGCTGTCTTTCAGGCACTTGAAAAGTCATTAGTTCTGACGATCGATTGTCAGTTGCTACTGGAAGAATTTGAGCAGGATGCTGGCTTTAGTGCCCGCTTCTACCGGGCGATCGCCATGCTGTTCACTCGCAAACAGTGGCAGATTGCCTCACGTCTACCTGAAGCGACTGTCACTGAGTCACATTCAATCATGACAAAAACCAGCTTTTCGATGTTTAGCTGTTTACATGACAGCGATATATGCTGGATGACAAGTGCAGGAAAAGTGAAGGAATTAAAAGCAGACGAAATCTATGTGCGAGAGGGACAGTCGCTTGAAACGCTGGATATTGTACTGAAAGGAAATCTATTGCTGTTGGTTTGCGGCGGCAAGCATAACGCGCTATCGCTTGCATTTGGTGCACCGCCCAGCAGCCAGCTTCGCAATATTGCTAAAGCACAGCCCGGTGATATTTTGGGCGCGACGACTTTTCTGGAAATGTCTCCTAATCTGTATCTGATCAAAACGGCTCAGGATACAAAATTGCTGTCGGTTCCAATTGCTCTTCTGATCCCCAAACTGCAAACCGATTTAGGATTTGCCGCTCGCTTTTATCAGGCACTCGCCAGCATCACCACAGAGCAGCTTTATCAAATGATCAGTCGCTTAGCAGGCAGCGTTCCCTCCTATGAGCCGGGGTGCAGCCTGTGCGATCAATCCGCCTATCAAGGCGAACTCAGTCTTTCAGCGTTGCAGGAGTTGTCGATCGCGAGAACGAAATTTCACTGGCTGCTGCGACAGCTTGGGATAAAAGAGCGGACATAGAGAACGGCAGTAATTAAGCAAGGTGGTGACTCATGGCAGACGAAAAAGACTCTAACCTATTCCGAGCTGAGGCACTGGCGCAGATTGCTTCCCCCGAACAACTTGACCAGCTCATGCAAATTGTGAATCTGAAGGACTGGCTGCCGCTAGCATCGATCGGCTTTCTGGTCGTGCTGGCACTGGTCTGGAGCGTTGTCGGACGGATTCCCATTTTCGTCCAGGCAAGAGGACTGTTAGTGCAAGATACGACTAATCCCAGGCAGCTTATCAGCGTCAGCTATTTCCCGATTGCTCAAGGCAAACAAATTCAGCCGGGCGATCGGGTTTTGATTAGTCCTGAAACAGCAAGCTTCCAGGAATTTGGCGGACTTGAGGCAATCGTAACCTCTGTTTCATCCCAGCCCGTCACGCAGTCAGCCGCCCTCAAGCGCACAAACGGCAATTTGGAGCTAGCGGCTCTGGTCTACACGCCTGCCTCGATCGAAGTCGTTGCCCAGTTTAAACTTGCTCCTGACAATCCCAGCGGCTACCAGTGGTCGATGTCTCGTGGATCTGCTCAGCTCTCAAGCCAAACGCCGACCGATGCCAGAGTGATGCTGAGCGAACAAGCCCCCATCACCTTTATCTTCCCGTTTTTGAAATAAGTCTTATGCTGAAAACCCTGCTCAATCCCGCCCCGCAGTTCTCCTGGAATTGGTGGAAGGCTCCCCGGAAAGTTCTGCAACAGCAGGGGCAAACGCTCTGGAGTCGCAAGCGCAATCGCGTTCGCACGCCAACGCTGCTGCAAATGGAAGCCGGTGAGTGCGGAGCTGCCGCCCTGGGAATCATTCTGGGCTACTACGGGCGAATTGTGCCCCTGGCAGAGCTGCGGCAAGCCTGTGGCATTTCACGGGACGGCAGTTCGGCAGCAAATGTCGTGGCGGCGGCAAAGGCCTATGGACTGAACGCCAAAGGCTTCAAAAAGGAATTGCAAAGCTTAATGGCACTGCATCCGCCTTATATTGTCTTCTGGCAGTTTGATCATTTCTTTGTGGTGGAGGGATTTAGCAAAGAGCAGGTCTTTGTCAACGATCCGGCTGCCGGACGGCGCACGGTTTCGCTGGAAGAGTTTAATCAGGGCTATACGGGCATTGTCCTGGTGATGGAACCAAACGAAACTTTCCAAAAGGGCGGCAAGAAAAAAAGCGTCGTTCAATCGCTGCAAACCCGCCTTCAGGAATCGATCCCAGCATTGCTGTACTGCATTGCTGCGGGTTTTTTGCTGGTGATTCCCAATTTGGCTGTGCCCGTCTATAGCCAGGTATTTATCGATAATATTTTGATTAATGGTCGGACGAATTGGCTTGCTTATTTACTGGCAGCAATGGGATTGACCATCACGCTTCAGGGTTTGTTGACCGCACTTCAACTTCGCTATCTGCGAAAGTTAAAAATTAAACTATCCATTTCGATGTCCAGCCATTTTATCTGGCATTTATTGAAACTGCCTATTAGCTACTACGCCCAGCGTTATCCCGGTGAAATTAGCAGTCGAATTCGGATTAACGATCGCGTTGCCACCGCCCTCACCGGACAACTGACAACCACGCTAATCAGTGCTGTTGTGATTGTATTTTATGCCGCTGTGATGCTGCACTACAGTCCTTTGTTGACACTGATTGTGATTTGTTTTGCGATCGTCAATGTGCTCATCTTGCAGTGGGTGGCGCGTCAGCGAGTCGATGCCAACATCAAAGCGGCACAGAACTTTGGTAAGGTGAACGGCGTGGCGATCGCCGGGCTCCAGAGCATTGAAACCCTGAAAGCTTCTGGCTTAGAGTCCGATTTCTTTTCGCGCTGGGCCGGCTACTACACAAAGGCAATCAACGCTCAGCAAGAGCTAAACCTTGCCAACCAGAAGCTGAGTCTGCTGCCGTCACTCATTACGGCACTGAGTACCGTCGCTCTGCTGAGTATTGGCGGTTGGCAGGTAATCCAGGGACAGATGAGTATTGGGATGCTGCTGGCATTTCAGCTTTTGACCGTCAGCTTTTTGGCTCCTGTGAATGATCTGGTGCGGTTTGGGAGTACGCTGCAAGACCTGGAGGGAAATCTGCTGCGGCTGGATGATGTGTTGGACAATGCCACCGATCCGGCTCTGGAAACTGCTAAGCAACAGGCGATCGCCCGTACAACCCCGCATACCGTTTCGGGGGCAAATCGGCTGCAAGGCTATATTGAATTAAAAGACGTTACCTTTGGCTACAGTCGTGTGGCTGCACCCCTCATTCAAAACTTCAACCTTTCGATCAAGCCAGGGCAGCGAGTCGCATTAGTGGGCGGTAGCGGATCGGGCAAATCAACGCTGGCAAAAATCATTGCGGGACTCTATGAACCCTGGTCAGGCACGATTTACTTTGACGGCATTCCCAGAGAGGGCATTGGGCGATCGATCCTGACCAATTCTATTTCTGTGGTCGATCAAGACATTATTTTGTTTGCCGATACGATTCGCGCCAACCTGACGCTGTGGGACGCGACCATTTCCGGTCAAACGATTGAAAAAGCTTGCCAGGATGCTGCGATTCACGAAGCGATTCTTTCGATTCCAGGGGGTTACCGTGCGCCTTTGATTGAAGGAGCCGCCAATCTCAGCGGGGGTCAACGGCAGCGATTAGAAATTGCCCGATCGCTGGTGAACAATCCCGCAATTTTGATTATGGATGAAGCAACGAGTGCGCTGGATGCCGAAACAGAGAAAATCATCGATCAAAATTTACGACGCCGGGGATGCACCTGTTTAATTGTGGCGCATCGACTCAGCACCATCCGCGACTGCGATGAGATTATCGTCTTGGAGCGAGGAAAGGCGGTGCAGCGGGGAACGCACGAAACCCTGTGGCAGGAAAAAGGACACTACGCACAGCTCATCACCAGTGAAGGGGCATAATTTCGATTTCAAAATCAGATTGTTCTGTCACTGATAGGCAATGTGGACGGTTGTGTCGCAAAAACAGCCGCTGGTAAGGTAGACAAGCCCCGTTATGCCTTCTCGCCCTCCGATGGCTACTGCTGCTCTGTTCAAGTGGCGGCATTTCTTGCCTGAAATTATCCTGCTCAATGTTCGTTGGTACTGCCGTTACTCCCTCAGCTACCGAGATTTAGAGGAGATGATGCAGGAGCGGGGTGTGGAAGTAGACCATTCGACGAT
Organism: Leptolyngbya sp. FACHB-711; assembly: GCF_014695615.1. NCBI lineage: Bacteria > Bacillati > Cyanobacteriota > Cyanophyceae > Leptolyngbyales > Leptolyngbyaceae > Leptolyngbya > Leptolyngbya sp. FACHB-711. The sequence continues at coordinate 1,851 of NZ_JACJOR010000154.1, read as the reverse complement.
CAACCGATGGGTGTTGAGGTACGCCCCAGAACTGGACAAACGCATTCGACCCCACTTAAAGCCGACCAACGATTCGTGGAGAGTTGACGAGACTTATATCAAAAGTAAGGGAGAGTGGAAGTATCTCTATCGGGCTGTCGATTCAGCAGGCAATACACTGGACTTCATGCTCAGTGCCAAGCGCGACAGTAAGGCAGCAGGGCGCTTTTTCCGCAAAGTGCTTAAAGCAGGGCATACTCAAGCTCCACGAATCATCCCTGTGGACGAGAATGCCGCTTACCCGGCGGCAATGGATGCGCTCAAGGAAGAAGAGACGATTGCAGAGGAGACCAAATTGAGGCAGAACAAGTATTTGAATAACGTAATTAAACAGGATCATCGGCCTATTAAACGCATTGTGAGATCGATGATGGGATTCGAGTCCTTTAATAGTGCTAGAAGAACCTTGAGAGGAATTGAAGCGATGAACATGATTAGAAAAGGACAAGTGAAAGGGATAGAACAAGGGGATAGTGTGTCTCAAGTAAGGTTTATTGAATCAATCTTTGGAATTGCTGCATAGAACAGAGCGAATGATGTAGATTATTCAGCGTTAAAAATTCTTGCGACAGAACCCGCCATCAAAGATCCCAAATGGGTTCTATAGCCCGTAGTAAAATTCTGGACGCGCTGGAAAGTCTACACTGGCGCAATCTGATCGAAAAGAAGCAGGGAGCCTATACCCAACAACCCGTGGTAATGGAATATGTAACAGAACGGCTTATTGAACAAACCAGTGCCGAGCTCGTGGCAATGAACGAACAATCGCCTATTTTGCTGCATCGCTATCCATTACTTAAAACAACGGTAAAAGACTACATTCGGGATAGTCAGCAACGATTAATTGTAAAGGCGATCGCCCGTGAACTACAGGCAAACTTGGGTTCTCAGCTTGCCATTGCTCAACATCTCAAAGCTTGTTTGACAATGCTTCGTCCAACCGTTACTGATTTGACAGAGATCATTCCAGAACCGAGCTATGCAGCAGGCAATATCCTTAATCTGCTTTGTTCACCAGGGATTGATTTGAGGGGTTGTAACTGTTCTGGGTTGTCAGTCCGGCACGCTTATCTGCCTAATGTTCCCTTGCCCTACGCCAATTTTGCCCATGCTGATTTGCAGCGATCGCAGCTTACTGATGGCTTTGGGGCAGTGCTTGCTGTCGCATTTAGTTCTGATGGCGGCTCTTTTGTGAGCGGCGAATTGAGTGGATATTTGCGACGCTGGCGTGTCAGCGATGGACAGGCAATCTGGGCGGTGAAAGCCTACAATAGCCGAGTTCATTCGATCGCGGTCAGTCCCGATGACACAATGATCGCAGTGAGAACAACCGACCACCCGATCGAGTTTTGGGATGTGGCGACAGGCCAGCATTTGCGATCGCTGGTTGGACATCAGGATTGTATTCGCTCAATGGACTTTAACCCAAATGGTAAATTGTTGGCGAGTGCAGGGCAGGACTTGAGAGTGAACCTTTGAGATGTTCACACCGGGGAATGCCTGCGAACCTGGCAAGATTTTGATACCTGGGTGTGGGGAGCCAGTTTTCATCCCGATGGCGATCGCTTGGTAACTGCATCGGGTAACACACTTCAACTATGGGATGTCAACACTGGATTGCTCATCAAAACATACTTCGGTCCCACCAAACGAATTCGTACAACTGGTTGCGGGTTTTGCTCTCTGGGTGAATTTGTCTGGAAGCCTCTAGACTTGTCGGGAAATAAGCAAGAATAGAAGGCAGAAATGGGATAAGCAAATGCTGGATATTGAACGGGTGCTGACACAAGACCGCTTGCTGCGCGCTTTAAC
>NZ_JACJOR010000153.1:0-2503 GCF_014695615.1 Leptolyngbya sp. FACHB-711 | reverse complement strand
GATCGTCTGGGTCGCTATACTCAGGTCAGCCAGGGAGGAGCAGAGGTTCTGGGCTTTCAGCCTGAGCAAATTTTGGGTCAAACCTGGCGCGAGTTGGGTCTACCCACCGCACTCATGGAGCCAGTCGATGCCCAGCGAGAGCATGTCATGCAAACTGGACAACCCCTCAAAGGCGAAACCAGCTTTGCTGCCCCCGATGGTCCCCGGTATTACGAATATATTTTCACCCCTTTGCGGACTTCGCAGCAGACCATTGAGGGAGTCGTAGCGGTTTCTCGCGACATCACGGAGCGCAAACGGGTAGAAGCGGCGTTACGGGAAAGCCAGGAACTGTTTCAGAACTTTATGCAGCACAGTCCTGCAACGGCTTACATCAAAGATGAGGCAGGGCGATATGTTTATGTCAATCCACTCTTGGAGCGAAGCTTTGAGCGATCGTTCGACGAATGGCTGGGTAAAACCGATTTTGACTTGTTTCCTGCCGAAGTGGCCCAGCAATTGCGCAATAACGACCTACAAGTGTTGACAGAGGGGAAAACCCTGCAAGCGATCGAAATTGCTCCCCAGAACGACGGAGAACACTATTATCTATCGTTCAAATTTCCGCTGCGAAATTCTGCCGGACAACGCCTGATGGCGGGAATGTCGATCGACGTTACGGAACAAAACCGGGCTGAACAGGCACTCCGCGAAAACGAACACCGTTATGCTCAGATCCTGAATTCTGTACAGGACATGGTGTTTTGCAAAGCTCCCGGTTCAAAGGTGATTTATGCCAACAAGGCAGCCTGTGACTACTACGGCTTAACTGTTGAGGAACTGCGTGGCATTACAGATGTGCCCTTCAACGAACTGGATTTCACTCAGCAGTATTTGCAAGATGACCTGAAAGTGTTTACGACTGGCGAGCCTGTCGAAGTTTTGGAAGAGCCAAACCGAGGAGCAGACGGAGAACTTCACTACTTCCACACCATCAAAACTCCGATTTTTGACACTCAGGGGAACGTCGCTGAGCTAGTGGGTGTATCGCGTGATATTACCGAGCGCAAGCAAAAAGAAGCAGAACGGGCACAGCTCCTGGCACGGGAACAGCAGTCTAGAGCCGAAGCCGAACTTCAGCAGAGTTACCTGCATTCCCTGTTAATGCAAGCTCCTGCCCATATTTGTATTAATCGCGGAGCCGATCACATTTTTGAATTTGCGAATCCTCTCTATCTCCAACTTGCGGGTGGACGAGAGGTAGTGGGTCATTCGGTGCGCGAAGCGTTTCCTGATTTGGAAGGACAGGGCTTTTTTGAGCTGCTCGATCGCGTTCTGGCAAGCGGAGAGCCTTTTATCGGCAAAGAAGTGGCAGCTCAATTCGATCGCCAGGGCAACGGCACTTTAGAGGAAGGATTTTTCAACTTTGTCTATCAGCCGATGCGAGGCATTGATGGCAGGATTGAAGGCATTATGACGTTTGCGTTTGAAGTGACTGACCAAGTGCTGGCGCGGCAGCAGGCAGAAATTTTGGCAGAAAATTTGCAGACTCAGCAGCAGGCGTTGCGAGAGAGTGAGGCCCGCTTCCGTCACCTAGCGGATACTGCCCCAGTATTGGTCTGGATGTCGGGGGTTGATAAGCTCTGCAACTACTTCAACAAGCCCTGGCTCGACTTCACGGGACGTACGACAGAGCAGGAATTGGGCAATGGCTGGGCAGAAGGAGTGCATCCCGATGATTTTCAATATTGCCTGGCGATCTACACGAATTCGTTTGATGCCCGTCAGGAATTCAAAATGGAGTACCGTTTGCGGCGGTTCGATGGCGAATATCGCTGGGTGCTGGATCATGGCGTGCCGCGCTTTACGCCAGACGGAGAATTTTTGGGCTATATTGGCTCCTGTATTGATATCAACGATCGTAAGCAGGCAGAAGACCAGATCCGCCAGATGAACGAGGAACTGGAATATCGCGTCAAGCAGCGCACTGAGCAGCTCCAAGCTACGAATAAAGAACTGGAAGCCTTTTCCTACTCGGTGTCCCACGATCTACGCGCCCCCCTGCGGCACATTAATGGCTTTGTCGATTTGCTGCAAAAACGAGCGGGCAAGTCCACGGCGCTCGATGAAACCAGTCAGCGTTACCTGAGAACGATCGCTGACACGACAAAAGAAGCCGGGCGATTGGTGGATGATCTGCTGTCGTTTTCGCGCATGGGTCGAACCGAAATGCGCCTGACCACGCTCGACCTCAACCAACTGCTTCAGGAAGTGCGGCGAGACATGCAGCAAGACTTGGTGGGCAGAACCATCGACTGGCAAATAGACCCGCTCCCTGTGGTTCAGGCTGACCCCACCATGATGCGGCTAGTGCTGCGAAATTTGCTAGAAAATGCGGTGAAATACAGTCGCCCCCGCAGTCAGGCAATGATTCAAATCATCAGCACTCGCACCGAAGACGAAACGATCGTCTGCATACGAGATAATGGGGTAGGTTTCGACATGCAGTATGTTCATAAACTGT
>NZ_JACJOR010000152.1:0-19003 GCF_014695615.1 Leptolyngbya sp. FACHB-711 | reverse complement strand
CCGCTAATCGGCTGAATCGGAACGATATCAGGATTCTGCATGAAGAAAAGGCAATCGAGAATAAAGTGAGAAAATCAGCGCGGATAAATCGTTCAGCGAAGCGCAGCCATTCCGTTCGATGCAGCTAAGGCTGAACTCAATTGAAACTCCCGTTGAACGGCGGCTGCAATGGTTCGGGTGAGATGGTCTGCCATCAGTGCCCCTTTTTCAGCAGTGGCAGCTTTGGCAGAAGAGAGAACGCCCGATGCAGGAACCCACTCTGGACGCTGAGGGTAGACGTCATAGGCTGGAAATTCCACAGGGGGAACGTCAGGAATGAGGTCGAGTCTGACGAGTTTCGGATGATAGTGCGCCATCAGTGAAGTTTCCATCACAGCAGCATGTTCCAGCGCAAAGCCAGGAAAACCGTCTGGAAAGACTTGAGCCAAAATGTTCTCGGTCAGAAACTCCCAATACTCGACGCGCATCACCCGCAGTTTTGATGCACTGCCCATATCGCGCACGGCAAGTTCAATTCCTTCGGTGAGAAACCACTGATTTTCGTAGTGACCGTTCAGGACAACAATTTGATCTGCCCCCTGTCGCGCCAGTTCGCGCACGACATCTCGAATCATTTGGATCAGACTGTTGCCATCCAAACTGGTCGTTCCTGGAAAGTGCTGTCCTCCGCCCGACTTAGGCTGCGACTTGTAGCCATAGCTGACGGTTGGCGCAACAATACCGCTGATTTGCTCTGCCACGCTTTGCGCGATCGCGGTGCTAAGCAATGCATCCGTACCGAGCGGTAAGTGAGGACCATGCTGTTCCAGGGCACCGCAGGGAATCAGGACGATCGCATTTCCATCCTGAAGCCGCTGCTGGTACTCAACCCAACTCAATGAACCCATCATTAGTGGATGCATAGAAGACTCGCTTTCTTTCAAGAATTCTGTTGAGCAGCAAATCACGATCGCTGAAAGTATTGATTCTTCGCGTCTTTTTTCGCGTCTATTACAGAGCCAAAGTGCAGGTTAACGATTTTAATCTAACTGGCTCTACCTAACTAACTCTGCCTAACTAGCTCTGCCTTTTAACAAGCGATCTTGCAAGACCTGCGTTTTCTGCTGCCTTGGAGTTCAGAATAAATGCACTGAAGCCGCAGTTGATGTAGCTCTCAATACAAAATCGGAGTTTATCTTACTAAATCCACAATTCATTTTGCTTCTTCATCAATGAAAAAATACTTCTGCATTTTCAGATGAAGAATTTAGCAAAAACATATTGCTTTAGTTACGAATACCTTAGCAGAAGAAAAAGATGCTGCCACAAATCAAGCTTTCCTGACTTTTAGATAGACAGGTTGTCCAAAACGTTATGCAGTAGGCAATTGAGCAATTTTGAGAAGGCAAAGTAACATTTACGCTAGCTCATTACATATTTGTACTCAGCTTTTAGTAGCTTCATCACGACCTGCGACTCATAGCGAATCACGCCTGGAATTTCGTGAAGCTTTGCATAAAAATTGAGCAGCTCATCGTGCGTTCCAAAGAAAACATCAACCACGATATTGTGATGACCCGCAGTAACCGCAACGAATTGAACTTCGTCGATTTCAACCAGTGCGGCTGCAACTGCATCAATCTTGCCGTTTTCCACAAAGAGTTGAACAATCATGACGCGAGGTGTACCCAGATGCTCTGGATTTGGCGTAGCGTGAATCTTGACGATCTTGGACTGCAAGAGTCGCTGCACCCGATAGCGGGCAGTTGCTTCCGGCAAATTCAGCCGTTTAGAAACTTCAGCAAAAGACATGCGCCCATCGGTTTTAAGCAGCCCGATAATCGCGCGATCGAGATCGTCGAGGGCGATCGATGCTGGAGGAACGGAATTGGTTGGAGTCATGGCCTTTGAAAAACACAACTTTCGATGTATTAATTACCAAAATAGCAACTCTAGTTCAGGGAGTTACGGTTGTATTATAAATAACTTTTTTGAGTTGCTCCTTTCTTTACAGTGAGGCTAAGGCAATTAAGATTTTAGTGATTCGTTAAATTCTTAGCAGTTTTTTCAATTCAAACTTCAGCCTCGATCGCTCAGCTGCCGCTCAATTTGCAGCAGGAGTTCCATTTTCCCTGCGACAAAATGTCGATTGCTTACCGAAAATGGCTGAAACAGCTTGGTCTTCAGTTTGGCACTTGCTAATGCAGCAATGCGGTTTCATTCCAAATCTCACTTCCACCTGATTCTTCTTCAGCATCTATGGATTGATTCATCTTTTCTCTCAAGTGCATCATGAACCGTATTCTTCGACGATTAAACCATTTGCTTCGATTCTGTGTTCTCCTTCGTAAGGATCAGGATAATGGAAAATACTGTTTTAATTAAAAATGCGACCGTTCTTCCCTTCACGCGACAAGCGAACGGTTCCCTGAACTTAGAGCCTCAGATTGCTGATGTGTTGATCGAGGGCGATCGCATTGCTCAGGTTGCTCCTGCCATTGAATCTGCGCCGCCGTCCGCCTCAGTGATTGATGCAGCAAATCACCTTTTGATTCCTGGCTTTGTCAATGCTCATGCTCACTCAATGGAAATTTTGGAGAAGGGTAACCATGAAGCATCGCCCCTGGAGCTATGGATGCTTTATACCTACCCGCCATTGCAATCCCAGCACCTTGATGCGCGTTTGTGCTACCTCCGCACGCTAATCGGTGCAATGGAGATGGTGAAATATGGGGGAACCACAATTCAGGATGATTTGCTGGAGCTGCCCTATGTTACGCCAGAAATTTTTGATGCGGTTGCCCAAGCCTATGTTGATGTCGGGATGCGAGTCAGTCTCTCGCTCCACACAATCAACCAACCGCTGCACCACACTGTTCCTTATTTGAGCGACTTCCTGCCCGCCGACGTGAAGCAGGATCTAGAAGCGGCTCAGGGACTTTCTGATGATGCGTGGGTTGATTTGTTTCGTCAGGTTTACCAAAAATGGCAGGGCTATCGAGGATTGGTGACAACTGTTTTGGCTCCTTCTGCATCGCAGCGCGTCACGCCTGATTTGATGCACCGGATTGCCACCCTATCTGAAGAATACGATGTGCCCATTCACACGCATCTGCTGGAAACCAAAACCCAGGCAATGACCGGACCGGAACTGTATGGCGAATCAGTCGTTGCCTATGCAAAGCGACACGGAATCTTGACGCATCGAACGGCGATCGCCCACGGAGTCTGGCTATCCACACAAGACATTGAACTGATTGCAGAAGCCGGAGCAACGGTGATTCACAACGTGGTCAGCAATCATCGCCTGTGCAGTGGCATTGCACCAATTCGAGAATTAATGGATGCGGGAGTCAACATTGCGCTGGGATCAGACGGCATGAGTTCCAATGATTCCTTTAATCTATTTGATGTAATTAAAGCCGCAGGGCTGGTGCATTCGGCGATGGATACTTCCTACGATCGCTACCCGAAAGCCGCAGATATATTGAAATGGGCAACCTATGGAGGAGCCAGATCTGCCCTGCTGCACAACGAGATTGGGGCGATCGCACCGGGAATGAAAGCCGATCTGGTTCTCTACGATCTCAATACCCTCAGTTTCACTCCCCGTTATCAACTACCGATTCACCTAGTGTATGCCGAGAATGGCAGTTCGATTCGCAAAGTCTTTATCAATGGTCAATTAGTGGTTGATCAGGGACGGGTGTTAACGGTCAACGAAGCCGATATCGTGGCAGAGTTGCAGGATCGTTTGCCCGAATACGCCGTTCATCGTAAGCAGATTTTGCAGCAGGCAGAGCGGATTCGTCCTGCTGTTGAAAAAATGCTGTCAACCGCTGTTAGCCAGTCTTTATCCATTCATCGTTTTAGTCGTCCCCTGCACTATGTTTCGTAGGCACTATGTTTCGTAAACTCATTCGTCGCGCAACTGTTCTTCCCTTTGTTCAACAACCGGATGGCAGTTTGGATTTATCGCCTTGCTGTGTGGATCTGCTCATTGAAGGCGAGCGTATTATCCAAATTGCCCCAGAGCTAGACGTTACTGCCGATCAAATTGTCGATGCGACTGATCTCTTGTTAATTCCTGGCTTTGTGGATGCTCACACCCATACGACCGTAGGAGTTTTAGAAAAGTGTGGCTATGAAGCATTGCCTTTAGAGCAGTGGATGCTGTATCTGCCCCCTAACGAGCGACTAAACCCCCGCCTGCATTACCTCTGCACAATGGTCGCAGCCCTGGAAGCGGTGAAGCATGGCACAACCACAATGCAAGACGACATCTACGCATTGCCCTATACTCCCCCCGAAATGTTTGGGGCAGTGGCACAGGCATACGTTGATTTAGGGGTGCGGGCAAGTTTATCGGTTCACGCCATCAACAAGCCGCTTCACGAAACGGTTCCTTATCTGGCTGACCACCTGAGCGATGAGCAGAAGCAAAGCTTTATTTCAGTAAGTACCTGTACTCCAGCCGAGTGGGAATCCGTCTTCCGGCAACTCTACCGAGACTGGCACAGACAGGCAGACCTGATTACCACCGTCCTGGCTCCCTCCGCATCGCAGCGAGTTACCCCTGAACTGATGCATCAGATTGCCGCCCTGTCAGAAGAATTCAACGTGCCCATTCACACGCACCTGCTGGAAACCCGAATGCAGGCAGTGACCGGCGCAGAATTTTACGGAGAATCAGTCGTTGCCTATGCAAAACGACACGGGATTTTGACGCACCGAACAACGATCGCGCACGGAGTCTGGCTATCGCAGGCAGATATTGATTTAGTGGCAGAAGCCGGAGCAACGGTGGTTCATAACGTCGTCAGTAATCATCGTTTGTGCAGTGGAATTGCGCCGATTCGCGAGTTGATGGCAGCCGGAGTCAATCTTGCGCTGGGGACTGATGGCATGGACAGCTTTAACCTGTTTGATGTGATCAAAATGGCAGGCTTGGTGCATTCTGCAACCGATGGCGATCGCGAGTTTTATCCCAGGGCAGCCGATGTGCTCAAATGGGCAACCAGGGGCGGTGCGAGATCCACGCTGCTGCAAGACCAGATCGGGGTGATCGCGCCGGGAATGAAAGCCGATTTTGTGCTGTATGACCTCAACTCCCTGACCTTTACCCCGCGCAATCAACTTCCCATTCATCTGGTGTATTCGGAGCGGGGGCGATCGATTCGTCAGGTTTATGTGAACGGACAACTGATTGTGAAAGATGGACAGGTTTTGACGGTCAATGAGTCCGACCTTTTGGCAGAACTGGGAGAGCATCTGGCAGCCTATCGCAGCTACCGCGACCAGTGGCATCAACAAAGCCAAACGCTGCGTCCGATGATGGATACGGCATTTCAAAAAATGCTGAGTCAGCCATTACCGATTCAGCGATTGAATACGGCCTATCGCGATCAAAGTCCTTCGCCTGCAAATGTTGCCGAAGTGATTTTACCCCTATCTTCCTGAGCCCTAGAAAACACCGCAAGTTGTTCAACAAGTTTTGTTCGATTTCATCCTTCCTCTCATTAGCACTGCTATGAACTACAGAAACTCGGATTCTTCTAACGCCTCTTTTTTGCAGTCGATTACGCGCCGTAAGTTTATCCAGCATGCGTCTCTGGCAACGCTCACCGCAGCAACCACCAAGCTAACAAGCTGTGCGAACGCTCAGGAACAAGCTTCGACAGGAGCCAGCCCTGCTGCGTCGGGTGGCGGCGGCACGCTTCGGATTTTGTCCTGGGCAGGCTATGACGAGCCGGAGATTATTGGGAAGTTCGAGCAGGACAATAACGTCAAGGTTCAGTTCAAAACCTATGTGGGTGGCGAACAAATGCTTCAGTTCTTTAATCAGTCTCCGCCCGGCACATTTGATGGCATTATCTCCGATGGGGAATATGTCACCAAACTCATGCAGCTAGGCGCGATCGATTCCCTTAACCCGGCTGATTTTCCCGATCTGCAAAACTTTACGGCTGGCTATCAAAAATTTCCTGGCTTCTTTCTGGAAGATCAAATGATGGCAGTGGGAACTCGCTTTGGCAACTATGGCATTGCCTACAACACCAAATATATTCAGCCCGAAGAAGTCACTAGCTGGAATTTTCTCACCAACCCGAAACTAAAGGGTAAGGTTGCCTTTTTTGACTGGTATCTTCCCAACATGGGCAACGCCAGTCTTGCACTCTTTCCCGACAACCCAAATCCTTATGCGTTGACAGAGCAGCAGCTGCAGCAGGTGAAGGACTGGCTGATTAAAGTCAAACCGAACGTGGCGCTGATTACGCCTAATATTCAAGACATTACCAATGCCTTTATCAACGAAAGCGTAATTGCAGGCCCCGTGGGAGACTGGTTGATTCAAAATGCGATCGCAGACGGCAAAACAAACTTTGCGGCAGTCGTTCCCCAAGAAGGATCGATTCGCTGGAGCGAAGGCGCAACGCTCTGCTCTGCAAGCAAAAATAAGGAACTCGCACTGAAGTGGGTACAGTACATGACGCTGCCCGAAACTCAAGCCAAGCTAGCAAACGCGAAAGCCTACAAGGGCATAGCACCGAACCTGAAAGCCCCTCAGTTTATGAGCGATGCGGAGAAGCAACTGCTGGGGTACGTTCCAGATAAAGCCAATCCCAACAAGACGCTTGTAGAGGTGCAACTAGAGCGTACCCGTGCCCGTCAGCTGCCCGTCAATCAGCCCGAAAAGGTTTGGCAAGACCTCTACAACGAATTTAAGACCAGCTAGTGGAGAGCAAGCTTGCTGAAGCGACGGGTTGATGTCTGATTTCTCCCCAATTCCCTCATCCGATCAAATCTTTATTCCTATGAACCATTCTTCTGCGACCGGGCTGCAATCGAACCCATCTGCGAGGGCAAACCTTGGCTCATCGCTAACGGAGAGCGCAACGGCTTCGACTGCTCACGATTTAGAGATTTGCGGAGTCTCGAAGCAATTTGGCTCGCTCAAGGTGCTGGAGAACATCGATTTGAGGGTCAAGGCAGGGGAGTTCATCGCAATTATGGGTCCGAGCGGGTGCGGAAAAACAACACTCCTGCGAATCATTGCCGGGCTGGAAGGAATGACATCGGGTGAGATTCGACTTCAGGAGAAAGACATTACCGCTCTTTCGGTGCATCAGCGCAATACACCAATGGTTTGGCAGAGCTTTGCTTTGTTTCCCCACCTTAACGTGCAGCAAAACATTGCCTTTGGGCTGACGTTGATGACTCATCGCAAAGCAGAGGTCAAGCGCAAAGTGCGAGAAATTGCTGCAATGATGCACCTGGAGCCGTTGCTCGATCGCCGGATTAGCCAATTAAGCGGCGGGCAAAAACAGCGCGTGGCGATCGCCCGTGCCCTGATCACCGAACCCAAAATTCTGCTGCTCGATGAACCAATGAGTGCCCTCGACCCCCATCTGCGGGTGCGGATGCAGGGTGAACTAAAGCGGCTCCAGCAGTCGTTGGGCATTTCGTTTATCTATGTCACTCACAATCAGAACGAAGCATTTTCGATGGCAGATCGCGTCGTTGTGATGAATGGGGGCAGGATTGAACAGGTGGGAACGCCTGCGGAAATTTACAGCCGTCCAGCAACCCACTTTGTTGCCGAGTTTGTAGGAAACAACAATCTGTTTGACGGTGAGGTGATCAGTGTCAGTCCAAATCGGGTAACGGTTCGTTGTCCGCAAGGCACGATGCAGGCACTCTGGCGTGAGCAGCCGCATCAGGTGGGCGAGGCTTCGCCGTTCCCCCTTCAGGGTAAACGGGTGACGATCGTGGTTCCCGCTGAACGGGTTGCGCTCGCTTCCACAGAGGGTTCAGTGGAAAACAGACTAGAAAACAAAATTGATGCGACACTGCGAGGCTTTGAATTTATGGGATCGCAGGTGATCTATTTTCTGGAAACCGACACGGGCTACGAAGTGCGAATGATTCGTCAAGAAGCCCTCGATCACACTCTGGCAGTTCCGATTAATTCCAGATTGCAACTCGTCTGGAAAACTCAGGACACCGTTTTACTAGGCGAACGGATTCAGTGAGGAAATAGTGAGGAAATGACGATTGTGACCAAGCAACTTCCGATTTCCCCTCGGCGATCGCGCGCCCGCTGGCTGCCTCAAGAAATCAGCCTCCTGAAATATTTTTGTCTTGCACCTGCCGTTATTTACGACAGTATTCTTTTCCTGCTGCCCCTGTTCTTTCTCATCTGGATTGGATTTTGGAGCGTCGAAAATTATCGAGCAGTTCCTGGCTTTTCTCTGTCGAATTACCTGGATATTTTCAGTCAATTCTTTACACGGTCGCGCTATGGCTATGCGATCGCTCAGTCGCTCTGGGTCGCTTTCACCACAGCGGCACTCGGTATTCTGCTGTGCTATCCCTTTGCGATGGCACTCGTGTTTCTAGTCCCCGAACGACTTCAGAGATTGCTTTTGGTACTGGCAATTACGCCGTTCTGGACAAGCTATATTCTCCGCCTTTACGCCTGGCAAACTATCCTCAACAATAACGGGTTGCTCAATTCGCTGCTTGTGCAACTGAACTGGATCAAAGAGCCATTGCAAATCATGTTTACTCAATGGGGCACTCGCATTGGTTTGCTGCACTACCTTGCCCCGATTATGATTTTGATTCTCTATCTGGTGCTGCGAAACGTCGATCGCACCTTAATGGGAGCGGCTCGTAATTTAGGAGCAACCCAGTGGCAAACCTTCTGGCGGGTCGTGCTGCCGCTCAGCAAGCCGGGAATTGTTTACAGCGCAGTTTTTGGTTTGATTATCAGCTTGGGGGATGTGCTATCGGGTACGATTCTGGGCGGCGGTACAGGTCAATCGATTCTGGGAAGATTCCCTCTGTTCTCGACCATCATCCTGAACGAGTATGCGGCTTCTACCAATTTGCCGCGCACTTCTGCCCTGGCAACCCTCCTGATTGGCATCATGATTGTGATTTTGGTAACTGGATTTAAACTGGCTGAATCGGAGCAGTGAACATGAGCGCACCGCAGAAACGGGGCATTGACTTAGGGCTGGCGATCGCGGGATGGGGCTACCTGCTAATAGGATTTATTTTTCTGATGCTGCCGATTGTCACCCTGATTGCGTTTTCCTTTGAAGATGCCCGTTTTCCAACTTTGCCCTGGGCAGGATGGACAATGCAGTGGTATCAGGAATTGCTGACGGATGGTCGATTGCTGCAAGCCCTTCAGCGCAGCCTGATTGTGTCACCCCTGGCAGCGGCAGCCGCAACAGCGATTGGCTTCTTTGCTGCCTACGCCCTGAATCGATTTGACTTTCCGGGCAAGAGCTTCTTGTCTACGCTATTCATTGTACCGATTCTGGTGCCGCCCTTAATCCTGGGGGTCGCATTTCTGGGGCTACTATCTCGTCTCAATCTGCAAGGGCAAATCCTGAGCGTCTTCCTTACTCATGTCGTCATTCTGATGCCGACCGCGATCGCGCTAGTCAGTCTACGCCTGGCTCAAATGCCAAAAGATATCGAAGAAGCCGCTTGGAATTTGGGCGCGAATGAGTGGCAGGCACTTTACCGCGTGATTCTACCCTGGGCAATTCCGGGAATTGCGGGAGCCTGGTTGCTAGCATTTACTTTTTCCTTTGATGAATTTATCATCGCCTGGTTTGTATCAGGGTTTGAACCCACGCTACCCGTGTCAATCTATACCTTCCTGGGTGCCAATCTTAGCCCTTCGCTCAATGCCATTGGAACGATCGTGTTTGGCATCTCTGTTGTGCTGCTGATTGGGGTAGAACTTTTATTGCTTCCTTTGTTGCTGGAGGGGCGATCGTCTATGTCGAAAGATGAGACGGCATAGTCCTTGGGATGGAGATAGACCCTATGCCTCCCCCAGAGAAGTCCGTCCAACTTTGACCTTTTTCAATGAGTGCTGCCAATTGTTTCAATCGTTATTTCCCGAAGCGCGGAGCTTTGAAGCCTTCAAGTTCTTGCACTCGGGGCTAATCTCAGACATCAAACGTAAATCCCTGCCTGCCATTGCCATAGCAGTGGGGCTTGATGACCTCAAAGTCTGCATCACTTCCTCACCGCATTCTCTCTGATGCCATTTCCCTGGAACAGCTTTTTCTCAAGGACTAAACTGGGTTATAGAACATTGGAGGGTGTGCGAAGATGAACGCTTCAAAGTCTGATGCTGTGGGGACAGCAATCGGTAAAGTGTTATTGATAGGGGTAACTGGGAGAACAGGCAGCAATGCAGTCAAAGGATTGCTTGAACAAAATGTGACTGATCTGCGGGCTGTAACTCGTAAAGTTGACCTTGAGCGTCCTTCCCTGTTGAAATTGCATAACAGCGGTGTTGAGCTAATTGAAGCGGATCTCGATGATGAGTCTTCATTAAAAGCAGCCTTTACAGGGATTTCAGCCGTTTACTGCCATGGAACTGCTGCAGATTCTGCCAAGCCTGACTCACAAGAAATTGCAAGGGCAGAGCGAGTTGCACAAGCTGCTAGGCAAGCTAATATTAGACATTTTGTCTATAATTCTGCGGGAGGAGTCGATCGCAATTCTGGCATTCCCCATATTGAGCAGAAGCATCAAGTTGAGCAGATTCTAAAGCAAGCGAACTTACCTACAACAATGCTGCGAGCTTGCCTATTTATGGAAGAGTTCTGGAAGCAATACACCCGACCGTCTATTCTTAAAGGATCTTTTCCCTTTGCAGTTCAACCCGATAAGCCGCTGCATCTGATTACAACAAAAGATATGGGACGAGTGGCTGCCCATGTGATGAAGCACCGTTCTCAGTATGTGGGGCAAGCCATTGAGCTGGCTGGGGATGTATTAACCCCTAAGCAAATGGCAGAGGCATTTTCGAGAGCACAGGGAAGTCCTGTAATTTACAAGGAAATCTCTCCCTGGATTTTCCTACTTCTATTCCGCAAATCGTTGTTTGATTTGATTCAGTGGTATCGAAAGCAAGGCTATCAAGCGGATGTTCTCCGTTTACGAGAAGCATTTCCCGGGCTTCTTACCACCTTTGCCCAATTTCTAGAAGAAACAGATTGGGCAAATGCACAATTGACATATCAAGATTTGTAGAGCTCAAAAATCTAGAGAGCTTATCTTTATTTTGCCTCAAACTCTCCTTCCTAGATTGACACTGCAAATCTAGAGGATTGTATAACAGGCGTTGCTTATTAAGGGTATGACTCAACAAGGCACCGGAACATCGTGGAACTTGAGATAGTGCTGTAACAACCGAATTGAGTGTGCCAGCATTTCTACTGACTTGGAATAGCACAACGTTTTGCGATGCAATCGCGCCAGATAATGTCGCAACCTTGTGTTTTCACCTTCAATTCTGGTCATATACGTCTTGCTCACAATTTGGTCGCCTGCGTCAATAAACTGGGGATACACCTTCCATCCATCAGTCACGTAGAAATAACAACTCCATTGCTTCGCAATCGCCCAGAGGGGTCGGAACGTTTCAGCACTGTGGTCACCCAACCTCCAACCTAAAATTCCTGCTTGGAAGTGGTCAACCACTGTCCAGAGCCAAATCTTGTTTTTTTGAGCCAATAAAGGTTTCTAATTCATCAAGTTCCGCGACTTGGGGCGTTGATTCTGGTTCCTAGGCATCAGGCAACCGTTCCCCGACTTGTTTGACCCAAGTGATGATTGTGGTGTGATGAACTCCTTTAACACGCTCAATCGCACGGAATCCCATGCCATTGACGTACAGTTTGAGGCACTCCCGTTTCACTTCGTCACTGTAGCCTTTGTGGGCTTCATAGCGATCAACAAATTGACGCTTGCAATCGACACAGATGTGATTTTGTTTACCCTTCTTGATGCCGTTTTTACGAATGTGAGTCGAGCCGCACTCCGGACATTGCATGAAAACCAACCCTAATTCATACTCTAATTATGCAACGCCGTATAACAATAGGAAACGATCGCCGTTGAGGAAATTGTCAGAACTGATCCCTCTAATCGCAGATAGCCGTGGAGATCATTCGTGAAATTCGAGCCATGGGATTTGTAATTGAACGGGTGTTAGCCGATAGCTGATATGGGGAAAGTGGCGATGTCACAGGCGTTCTACATCAATTAAAGTTGCCTTATATTGTCCCAATTCGTTCCAATCATGGCGTGCTCATGCCAAAGGACAACGAGTGCGCTACAACTGCTGGCGTGCTTACGACCAACCTTTAGCCGGATAGCCCACTCAACGCCGTGATATCTGCGAAATCATCTTCGGGACTCGTCGCTCAGTCCGGTTCTACCAGATTACTATGGGCATGGTTAGAACAATGGTTACATGTTTTTCCAGTGCCTGGACTCAAACGAGCCTTACATCAGTTAATGGATTGGATGGATACCTTCCAGATCCTTTCAATCCCAGACCTGAAAGCAGCTTGATGTGCCTTGAACGTCTTCTCTTCTATGGTAGTAACAAAAGAGGGATCGGAATGAGCCTCTCGCTCAAGATTCAATTTCCTTCAATTGCTCCCAGTGCCAATAATGTGATCCTTTGTGCTTCCGTTAAACCCCTGGCTCTGGTGATATTCATGCCTTCGTAGAGGTTTTTGGTCTTGAGAACCTTCAAACAGGTGCCTTGAGCCACGTCCCAAAGGCGAATCGACTCATCTCCGCTGCCAGTTGCTAAAAATTGACCATTCGGGCTGAATGCTACAGAGCAAACCTTTTCAGTATGTCCTTCAAGTGAATGCAGACACTGACGGGTTTGAGTATTCCACAGCTTGACTGTATTATCTTCGCTACCGCTTGCCAGGGTAAGATCAATTGGGCTAAAGGCAACAGAGCGGACTCGTCCCGTATGTCCTAGCAGTACGACAATGCATTCTCCAGTTATCACATCCCATAGTCGAACCGTATTATCTTCGCTACCGCTGGCAAGCCAAGTTGCATCTGGGCTGAAGGCAATCGATCGGACTCGATTTGTGTGCCCGATAAAGGATCTGAGGCATTCGCCAGTCTCAGCATTCCAGAGTTGGACGATTTCTTCTTCACCAGCACTGGCTAAAAGCAGAGGACGGCTTTGATCAGAAGCCACTGGGCTAAAGGCAATTGCTCTGACGCGTCCGGTGTGTCCTTCAAGAACTCTCAAGCACACCCCTGAAGGTACATCCCAGAGCCGAATGGTTCGATCGTCTCCAGTACTTGCCAAGATTCTCCCATCTGGACTGAACATCACAGACAAAACGCGTTTGGTGTGTCCTTCTAATTGCCTCAAGCATTGCCCGGTGCGGCAATCCCAAGTTCGAACAATTTTGTCACCGCTGCCGCTGGCAATCACATGACCATTTGGGCTAAAAGCAACAGACTGAATCCAATTGGTTTGTTCACGAAACGTCCGAACACATTCTCCTGTCTGAACATTCCAAAGCCGCAGTGCGTGATCTGCACTTCCAGCAATCAAGTGATTCCCATCGGGACTAAAAGCGACAGAACGAACCCAGCGAGCGCGACCTTGAAGAGTACGAAGACACTGCCCTGTATCCACGTTCCAAAGTTTGACGCTGCGATCAGCACTCCCGCTCGCTAACACGTCACCTTGAGGAGCAAAAGTAATACAGCGAACCCAGTTCGAGTGCCCCAGCAAGGTTTGCAGGTGAAGTCCGGTATCCGTGTCCCACAGTCTGACCGTTTCATCGGAGCTTGCCGAAGCCAGTCTTTTTCCATCCGGGCTGAAGCGCACCGATCGCACACAATCTGTGTGTCCACCCAAGCTTCTGATACATTCGCCCGTCATGACGTTCCACAGTTTAACGCTCATATCGGAACTGGCACTGGCAAGCAACTTGCCTTCTGGATGAAACGCAACACATCTCACCCAGTTGGTATGTCCGGTTAATGTTCTTAAACAGGCTCCTGTATTGGCATCCCAAAGTTTAATTGTTTGATCTTCACTGGCACTTGCCAGGAGCAGAGAATTTTGGGCATCTGCAACAGTGTCTACTGCAACAATGTCTACTGAACGAACCCGATCGCTGTGACCTTCGAGAATCCTCAAACAGTCTCCCGTTTCCACATCCCAAAGGCGAATGGTTTGATCCGCTCCAGCACTGGCAACCCATCGTCCCGTTGGGTCAATTTTCACCGATCGAATCCGGGCGCTGTGTCCACGACAAACCCTTAAACATTGACCAGTTCGAGTGTTCCAGATTCTCAGCGTATAATCACCGCTTCCACTAACCATTAGGGATTTAGTCGGATGAAACGAAACCGATCGAACCCAATCTTCATGTCCTTGAAGAATCAAGCAAAGTTTAGTGTTTTCAACCTGCCACAACCGTACTTCTCCAATGGCATCGCCGGTGGCGAGCAGTTTGCCATCTGGACTAAACTCTACAGCAGAAATGGGTCCCAGCGTTTCCGAAAAAACGGACTCGGTTAAATCCGCATCGGCAAAGTTCACCTCGTGTAACTTCACCTCAGGCAAATAAGCCTGACGAACGGTCAAACCAGAAAAATCATAGTTGGTCAAATCTGCTTTCAAGTAATAGAGTAAGTTAATGATATTTCCGGCTGTATAGCCCATCGTCAAATTATTTCTCTGCAAAGTTCCTATTAATCGGGTTAAATGTTCTACAATGCTCGGCGTGTTTCTGAGCCTTTTAAGGAGAGCACTCTCTAGCATTCCTAGAATTGTTCTGGTTTGAAAATCTCTTGCATAATCGACTGTTTGCGCTTTTATGAGTGCATGGGTCTGTAAAAGTCCTGGGCTTTGTGTGATGACTTCATTACAAACTTGTCTGCTGAGTTTGTCTATCGCGTATTCCATTACAACGGGCTGCAGTGTGAAAAACTTGTTCTGAGAACTCTCAATCAGCGATCGCTGCTGTAAATCCTGGATTGCTGCCAGCAGGTCTGCAAGATCGACCGGGGGTTCAAAGTTGGGGTATAACTCTTTCACGGAAACAGGCTCACGCTCGATCGCCAGCCAGTACATCACCTGCTTTTCTAAGCTTGAAAGTCCTTGAAACTGTTTATCCAGTAAATCACCAATTCGAGGTGGAATAAAGTTGCTTCCCTTGAGAAAATTGGAAATACTGCGCCCAAAAAATTGCTGAATGTTGGAGACTACAATTTTCAGCATCAGGGGATTACCCGTGTATCGTTGAACCAGGGTTCTTAAATCCTGCTCCGAATCTTCCAGTAAACCCTGATCCTGAATTAGCTGTTGGCTGACTGAGCTACTTAACCCTCCCAAGAGATACACCCGAAATCTTGCATTATCAAAGGTCACAAACTCATCCGGTCTTTTTCGACCCGCTAAAACGAAGCAACTATTGTGCCGTCCAGTCGCCACCCAGCTAAACAAGCTGCCGTAGTCGCTGTAGTTCTGGCGGTAATAGCCAGGGCGAACGTTCGGGTAGTCCTCTAGTTCGGGTCCATCCTGCAAAATAGTCTCAATATTATCCAGGACAATTAAGCAACGGTGTTCCCGTAAATACTGCTGAAGTCGATTGATGCTCAAATCGGTTGTTTCCTGTTTACACAAAACTTTCACCAGATCGACAACCAATTCAGTTAAGGGTGGAGCATTAATCAACGATCGCCAAATCACAAACTCAAACTGCTCCTGAACTGATTCAGCGAGCTTGACCGACAACGTTGTTTTACCAATTCCTCCACTGCCAATAATGGTAACTAAGCGATAGCGATCGGTCACAATGCATCTCGACAAATCAGCAAGCTCATCTTCCCGTCCATAGAAAGTATTAACTTCAGGAGCATCACCCCAATCAACCCTTTTCTCAGCATTCCCGAATGGGATGGGGGGACTGGGAGTTGTAAAATCTGCTGGGGTAAGTTCCAGAGCAAATACGGCAAATAATTTTTTGATTGAATTGCGATCGCTCTTGTCTAGATCCAGAACCCTTGAAACCGTTCCAGCATCAAGGTTGGCACGAGCAGCAAGCTCTTCGATCGAGATGCGCCTGACTCCTTCTAGAACGGAAGCATTTTGAATTGCTGCTTCAAGCTTGTGCCGACCTTGCGTCGTCAGAATGAGGCCGCGTCTTCTTCGTCCAGGGCTGCCAAACGTCATCGAGGTTTACGAGGATAAACTCCAGCTTGGGAACTCAAGGTAAATCTTCAGGAAATAGAGTGATTATTCCTGATTCTAAGCTAAATTCAAAAGCGTTGACTTGAGGGTTTTACAGCAATTGGGGTAACCCATCCTGCTGCCGATTGCATTCGCATTAATACAAGCTCCAGTGATATGAGCGTGTTGTCGCCAACATCGCTGCGGCTTGACCTTAACTTCGGGAACCTGGAGTTAAGCTCGATTTCCGGAAGATAATGGTTTTTCCTGATCTGAAATATGCACTGTTATTTCAGGTGCAAATTCGCTCAATTCTAAGTAATCGCATGAGTTGCTAAACCAATACAGCAACTCCTTTAAGTTCTTTTTTAACTCCCAGATTTTCGCTAGAAGCCAGCCGAATTCTGTCATCTAATAAAACTCACAACCTCGATCCATGAGGGAAATGAGGACATGATCTGGGATGCAGTACCTCGACTGTTCAGAATGAGCATTACAACCGGACTGACATTTGCGGCTATTGCAGCGGTTATTCCGGGATTGATGGGATGCTTTATCGCTACGGATGCTTACTTGCGCCAACAGTCTAGACAGCAATTCGAGCGGGAGCAGCAGGCGATCGCAAACACTGCCTTTGCTTTGGAAACAGCAGGAGATTACCAGGGGTGTATTGCTCAGGCAGAGCAAGTGTCATCTAAAGCAAATGTTTACTGGGCAACACAACTCCACCTGAGAAACTGTCAAACCAAGCTTGCAATGTTTCAGCTTGCACAAGCGAGACAAAACGCAGCACAGGGAGAATTTGCTCAGGCGATCGAAGCAGTAAGCCAGATTACAGTGGGTGCAGCCCAATACAATGAGGCACAGCAACTCATCCAGCAATGGTCAGAACGGATTTTAGAAATTGCATGGAGCGAGTACTGGCAGCCGATAGATCAGCTTGATCAGGCTTTGACAATCGCAGGCGCAATTCCGGTGAACAGCCCAATCTACCCCAAGGCGCAGGCACAAATGCAGCAGTGGCGGCAACTCTGGGCTGATAATCACCAGCACTGGTTCACGGCTCACGCAGCCCTGAATCTGGAGCAGTTCGATGTCGCATTAATGCAGGCTCAGCAAATCAAGGAGCATCCCTTCTGGGCCCATAGCCGAAGTTCGCTGATTCAAACGGTGGAAGAAAAACGACTTCAGCAGCAGTACGAAGACATCTGGAACACGGCTGAGCATCTGCTCGCCCAGGGAGAACCCCAAAACGCGATCGACACTGCAACTCAGTTGCCTAACACCTTTCCCTGGGGCGAACGCAAGCGGCAAGTAATCGATCGAGCCGAAGCAAAACGGCGACAAGTCATCCTGTGCCAAAGCCTTTCACTGGGATTGCTCAACTGCTATTAGGTTGCATTCTATTGAACATGCATTACAAGTAAGACCTAGGGGGGCGGTTCAGGTCATCATGATGACTTTTCAAACGTCTCTTAAACAGAAAAGTCGCGCCTCGTTGAGCAATGCTTCCTGGATCAGTCCTGTGGCAGGGTTTCACTCAAGGTAGAAGCAGGATTGTAGAAGGTGCTATATCCTGTAGAGTGCTTGAAACGTTGGAGTCTCCTTTAGGGACAGAATCTTCTATGCAATATATGCGGCTGGGCAATACTGGACTCAAAGTTTCACGCATTTGTCTCGGCACCATGACCTACGGCAGTCCCCAATGGCGGGAATGGGTTTTGCCAGAAGAGGAGAGCCGTCCCTTCATTGCTCGATCGCTGGAAGCAGGCATCAATTTCTTTGACACGGCGGATATGTACTCGCTGGGCGAAAGCGAAGTGATTCTAGGACGGGCATTGAAGGAATTTGCTAAACGGGAACAGGTGGTGATTGCCACCAAAGTGTTTAATCCCATGAGCAACGACCCCAACGATCGCGGTCTGTCGCGCAAACATATCTTCGATAGCATTGATGCGTCACTGCGGCGATTGCAAACGGATTATGTAGATCTGTACCAGATCCATCGCTGGGATAGCGAAACGCCGATCGAAGAAACGCTCGAAGCCCTGCACGATCTGGTGAAACTGGGCAAAGTTCGGTACATTGGTGCATCCAGCATGTATGCCTGGCAGTTTGCCAAAGCCTTGTACCTGGCAGATTTCCACGGCTGGACGCGCTTTGTCTCGATGCAGAATCATTACAACCTGGTGTATCGAGAAGAAGAGCGGGAGATGCTGCCTTTGTGTCGAGCAGAAGGGATTGGTGTCATTCCCTGGAGTCCGCTGGCACGAGGATTTCTGGCAGGCAATCGGCAGAAGGAAACGAAGGGTGAAACCACGCGTGCCAAAACCGATGACTTTGCTCATCAGCTTTACTATCAGGAATCTGATTTTGAAGTGGTGGATCGTGTCGTTCAGTTAGCTCAGGAGCGCGGCGTGACTCCGGCACAAATTGCGCTGGCATGGCTACTGCATCAACCGGGCATCACGGCTCCGATTGTTGGGGCAAGCAAAATGCATCACCTGGAAGATGCGATCGCTGCTCTCGAAATTGAGTTAACCGACGCAGAGTGCCAGCGATTGGAAGAGCCTTACCAACCTCATCCCATCCTAGGACATCGCTAAAAACGAAGGGGCTAGCTTCGTATCCCAGAGCAATGAGTGAGGAATTGGGTTCAGACGTTGAGCACCCAGTGAGAGGGTGGTTGGGAAACCCGATCGAACAAAGCCATCGGGAAATAAAGCAACGTGACGATTCAAGGCTTGGCTTTGAAGTGATTAAAAGCACTAAACGATTTTGTCAAGCACTGGTTATCTCCAAAGCTTATTGCGCCGTGGCTCTAACTTCAGCAGGTCACAAAAAGAAGCATTAAAGATTGCAACGGCTGAAACCGATCGCATCATCCGGCTATTACAGGATTGACTAGATCTGGCAAGAGCCGATAGTGGTCATTTACACTTCCACAAAGAGAAATTTGTTGAAGCGATTTAGTAC
>NZ_JACJOR010000151.1:0-48559 GCF_014695615.1 Leptolyngbya sp. FACHB-711 | reverse complement strand
GCACCGATCAAGCCCTCGACCAAGCGATGACGGAAGCAGTTCAGTTCATTACTGAAGATGACGCCATTGGTTGGTTCAATCACTGTGGTCTATTCACATGAAATTTGCTGTAAAAAGAGCGAGACAGAGCAGGAGGATTCATGACTACCTCAGATAGTAATTTGAACTCACCACCCCCAAACATGAGCATCGCCGATGAGTTAGTGCAGATGGGGGAGCGTGACCAAGAGATGCGAAATAGCCAGGAGTGGGATGCAGAGGTCGATATTCGCAACACCCAAAGATTGAAGCAAATTATTGGGGAAATTGGCTGGCCCTCCATTTCCAAAGTTGGGCGAGAAGCTGCTAATTATGCCTGGTTGCTGGCTCAACATGCAGATCATGATGTTGCGTTTCAGCGAGATTGTCTCCACCTGATGCAGCACTTGATGAGCGATGTAGATGCAACGACAGTAGCGTATCTGGAGGACCGAGTGCGGGTGAATGAGGGGCGACCTCAACTTTACGGGACGCAGTACTACGAGGACGAGCAGGGAGTTTTTGGTCCTAGACCGATTGAGCAACCGGATGAGGTGGATGAAAGACGCAGAGCGGTAGGACTTGAACCGCTTGCCGAGTACGATCGAGCGATGCGGCAATTGCAGGAGGAAATGGGGGATTAAAGAACTTCAGCTTACCTATTAGTTCCAATGCAACAGGACCGGAAGGGAGACACGGCAGTAGTTATCGACTAAGCGAACCGTGGATACAGGGGAGCAGGGTGCAACCATCATCAGCACCTCATGCTAGGGAAGCTACTTTGATCTTACTCTCGCCAATGTGATGAATGAGGGGTAAAAACATTGATCGCACTTCTAATGACTGAAGCTCAACCATTGTATTATTTGTGACAATTCCGAGCGTGAACATTTAATACTACTATCCGAAGAAATTCAGTAAATAGACGGAGTTCTGCTGTATATTTCTCTAGAATGGGCAAGTATAGAGCGTAGTCCTACCTATCCGCCTAAATTAGGTGTTTAGGCAGCGTATACGTTGCTTACCTCCCTCAAATAGTTAGATAAACAGTATAGCTCTGCCTAATGAACTGTTAGCTGGCTGGGTGTATGGGTGCAACCGGAAGGTCAATTGTGAGGTGCTATCTTCAGTAGAAGCACTGACAGAATTAAGAGCCGCGGTAAATAGAGCCGAAGCACAAAGTCAATCGGCTGTTAGTTGTTCTCTTGCAATAGATTCTCGTTACAGAAGTTTGAAAATCGCGAGGAATTAATTAATGAAAATGTGTTTCAGAGCGTCAGTGTGGCTCAAGACGGTTGTGCTAAGTGTAGTAATCCTATCGTTTCCTATCCCTGCGTTGGCTGAGCGTGCTGAAGACATTAGCTTGGAAGAATGGCGGCGAATGGTCTCAGACTTTTCACTTGAAGAAGCTTGGGACTTGAGTAACTGTATCAACAATGCTTTGGGAATCTATAACCGTAGATTGTCATTTTGTCGTGTTAACGGCGAAAGTATTAGCTTTCTGCTTGATAGAGGAGATTTGCCGTGGAGTTATAGATCGGTGGGCCCAATATTTCAAGAGCCACAATATACTCCAGAGGAACAAGCGATCATTGAAGCTTACGAACTTCGTTGGGAAAGATATCTTCAAATAAGAGAAATAGTCAGTGCTGCTGCTGCAAATGCTCCTGTTTGCACGGGTATGTATGGAGCCAGAATTTCGTGTCCTCGTAGAGTGTCCCCCGGTCTTGGTTTTTCGAGATAGGAACTCCTTGATGTTGTAGATGTATCGCGTGCTGCTTAATTGTCACCAGCTTGAGCAGACAGCAGCTAACCCTCTAGCTCCTCAATGGGGATGTGATGCTGGGATATGGCAACGATTCTGACGATAAGGGGTTATATCGGCTGGACTGTCTGCTGTGCAGATTTTGTCGCGATCGCGCTTTTCGACGTAAAAAGGAAAGATGCTCCCGAAAGATAGGAGATTCCCACGATCGAAAGCGATTGAACGTCGCCCAATGGACTCTGATCGTCAAAATCGTTGCTATGGACCTATTTAGCTCGCTTGCTAACCTGTTGTAGTTGGCTCTTGGCAAGTTCTTTCCATTCTTGACGTAGGTTAGCATCACTGGGATGGGTGGTAAGCGATCGTCCAGCGAGTTCAGGATGCTGGGCATAGAACGTTCTATCCACTGCGGCAAAAAAAGTAGTACGATCGACTCCAGCTTGAGCAATTGCAGCGTTGAGTTCCTGATTTCTTGCTTTTTCCTCAGCAGTTAGTTGGAAGGCTTGGGAGGAGGACTGAGGTTTGGCTTTAGATGAGGTGGAAGTTGCTTGATGATCCCGATACAAATTCTGCATAACACGATCGATGGGTGCAGGACTGACAGCATAGATTCCGCCTGCAACTACTCCTAAAATCATCAGTTTCTTGGCATGGATGAGAAATAATCGATAACGAAAACGGTTGGAAGGACGGTAACTCTTGCTTGGAGGGGGGTTGTCCGAAACCGATCCTCTGGAGCTGTAGTGGCTGGAACTGTCTTGTACTGGTTGGTCTTGCGACCAGCTCTGCTGTCTACGTTGTTCTTCTTGCTGCTGTTGCCTACGTTGTTCTTCACAGTACCTTTGGTGTTCTTCCCATTGTCTTTGCTGCTGTTGTTGTTGCTGTTGTTGCTGTTGTTGCTGTTGAAAAAGATTCAACCATTGTTGCTGTTGCTGTCTTTGTTGGTCTTCATAATATTGCTGCTGCTGCTGCTGTTGCCACCATTCCATTTCATCATCTCCTTTTGAGTGAATTGTGAATCAAACCTTTATGCTAATCAATTCATCGACTGCATCTGAAACGCTCTTTCAAAAGTTGTGTCCTTACTCTCATCTCTGCCCATTCTGATTGTCCAGATACCCCTCACACAAAGGTCGATCGTCTGGATGAGTAATGAGGTAGGTGCTAATCCAATTACAGCCATCAGTCATTAATTTCTCTAAATCCCACGTCCACAATTTCACAGTATCATCTCCACTCCCTGACGCAATCGTTTTTCCGTCAGGGCTGAAACTGACACTGCTAACGAGATTCTGATGTCCAGTAAAGGTGAGTAGTTCTCTGCCTGTTTCTACATCCCACAATTTCAAGGTACCGTCATTACTTCCTGAAGCGATCGTCCTGCCATCGGGGCTAAAACTGATACTGAATACCCAGGATCGATGCCCAGTAAGAGTGAGTAGTTCCCTGCCTGTTTCTACATCCCACAATTTCACAGTATTATCCCAACTCCCTGACGCAATCGTTTTTCCGTCAGGGCTGAAACTGACACTGCTAACGAGATTTTGATGTCCAGTAAAGGTACGGAGTTCTCTGCCTGTTTCTACATCCCACAATTTCACAGTATCATCTCCACTTCCTGAAGCAATCGTTTTGCCATCAGGGCTGAAACTGACACTGCTAACGAGATTCTGATGCCCAGTAAAGGTACGGAGTTCTCTGCCTGTTTCTACATCCCATAGCTTCACAGTGCTACTAGCGCCAAAGTTTTCAGCGGTCGAATCCCTGCCCCACGAAGCGATTGTCCTACCATCGGGGCTGAAACTAACTTCTTGTCCAGCGAAGGTGCGGAGTTCTCTGCCTGTTTCTACATCCCATAGCTTCACAGTATCATCCCTACTTCCTGAAGCGATCGTCTTGCCATCGGGACTGAAACTGACACTGCTAACGAGATTTTGATGTCCAGTAAAGGTACGAAGTTCTCTGCCTGTTTCTACATCCCATAGCTTCACCGTCTTGTCAGAACTTCCTGAAACGATCGTTTTGCCATTAGGACTGAAACTAATGCTATTGACTTCCCGCTGATGACCGGAGAGGGTATTGGATTCTCTATCCGTTCCTACATCCCATAGCTTCACCGTCTTGTCAGAACTTCCTGAAACGATCGTTTTGCCATCAGGACTGAAACTGACACTGGTGACCTGATTCTGATGCCCAGAGAGAGTAAAAAGTTCTCTGCCCGTTTCTACATCCCATAGCTTCATCGTCCTGTCAGAACTTCCTGAAACGATCGTTTTGCCGTCAGAACTGAAACTGACACTGGTAACTGTACTTCGATGTCTGAAGAGAGTAAGAAGTTCTCTGCCCGTTGTAATATCCCATAGCTTCACAGTATTGTCCCGACTCCCTGAAGCGATTGTCCTACCATCGGGACTGAAGCTGACGCTATAGACTCCACTCTGATGTCCAGTAAAGGTAAGAAGTTCTCTGCCTGTTTCTACATCCCATAGCTTCATCGTCCTGTCAGAACTTCCTGAAACGATCGTTTTGCCATCAGGACTGAAACTGACACTGGTGACGTGATTCTGATGCCCAGAGAGAGTAAGAAGTTCTTTACCCGTTGTAATATCCCATAGCTTCACAGTATTGTCCCAACTTCCTGAAGCGATTGTCCTACCATCGGGACTGAAGCTGACGCTATAAATCGGATGTTGATGCCCAGTAAAGGTGTGGAGTTTTCTACCCGTTGCAACATCCCGCAGCTTCACCGTCTTGTCAGAACTGCCCGAAACGATCGTCTTGCCATCAGGGCTAAAACTGATGCTGCTGATTCGGCTCTGATGTTCAGCGAGGATACGGAGTTCTCTGCCTGTTTCTGCATCCCATAGCTTCACAGTGCCGTCATTACTCCCTGAAGCAAGCGTCTTGCCATCGGGATTAAAACTAATACTGCTGACCTCATCCCTATGTCCTTGAAGTGTATTCCGTTCCGCTATCCCTGCATTCGCGCGATAAAGCGCCGTTATCACCCTGGCTTGAGTATTGTCCTGCTGCCACATCGCTGGGTTCAGTCGCTTTAACTGCTGCCCCGCCCGCAGGCTTTCCAGTAGGGCAAAAAAGGGTTGCCCGGAAAGAAATAGTGCCTCTGAATTGGTGCTTGCTAACCGCACATTTGCAAGGGCTAGTGTAGTTTGTGCTATTGCCACGTCAGCTAGAGCTTTTTGCTGTTCCTGCCTTGCCTGTGCTGCTGCCTGTTGAGCTTGCTGGCGTTCCTGCCCTGCCTGCATCGCTTGCGCCGTTGCCAACTTCACCTGCCGATTCGCTGCCGTCAACCGTTGCGTTGCTCCCTGCAAACCCACCTGCGTCTGTTTCAACCCTGCTTCAGCTTGCCGTTGTCCCGTTTCAGCAACCCGCTGATTTGCTAATGCCTGCTGTTCTCCGACTTCAGCTTGTCGCTTATCTGCCACAGCAATGTCAAGATTCCGCCTGGCATTCGTCAGATTGTCCTTCGTCGTAACCAAGGTCTGCTGGGTAGTCTCTAACTCCTGCCGCGCTCCATTTGCTGCCTGAATTTGCGATTGGGCAAAAATGCCAGAAAGTATCGCTACTCCAATTGACACCGCCAGAACAATTACCCCAATCCGAATTTGCTTCCTTGCCCTCTTATATGCATTGCTTGCCCTCTTATATGCATTGGTTGTAATCCGTTTGGCTCGTTTCTCTACTTCCAACTCATTCTGCTGACTAGCATCTAAAAATTCCTCATCTTCATCGCTTAGCCGCTTGCCTAATTTCCAAGCCAGCGCCTTCTGCAACGCCTCCCCTCGCAACAGCCGCGAATCATCTTTCTTGCCGGACTTCATCCAAGCTGAAAACGCCTCGGCATAAAATGGGTCGCGCAGCTTCGCCAACTCCTGACTCACCCACTCCTGATTAAAAATCTGCCGATAGATTGGGTTAAACACCTCCAGTCGCTCCTGGCGGGCTGCGACTAGCCCCGACAACCGCAGTTCTGCTTGATCCACATCCACTGCTGCCGCTTGCACTGCCCCCTGCTGCAAAATGGTCTGGTAAATCCCCAGCAGTCGTCCCGTTTGGCGTTCCCCCTGGCGCAACAGGCGATCGCGAATTGTACCAAAATGCACTGGCTGGTCCTGAAACTCCCAGTTTGTTACAATCTGCCGCTGCACCAACTGCTCAATCCAGTCAGACTCCTGCCCCAGCAAAACCGGCATTCCTGGTTCTTGCTGTGCCAGCGCACAGAGCTTCTGAGTCAAAAAAGGCTGTCCACCTGTCCAAGTCAAAATTTCTTGCAGCAGGATTTCTGGACGCTCTGCTCGTTCTGCCAATCCCAGTGCCAAGGGACGCGCCTCAGCCAAGCTAAACCCCTCCAGCATAATCGGGCGACCAATGTTGAACGGTGTGCTGCTTTTATCTCGAATCAGACTATCGGGTGTTCCCACCCCAAACAACGCAAACGTCACCCGTGCAGCCTGATTCGTCTGGCGATGAAACGAGCGGATCAACACCAAAAAATCATCCAGTGAAAACGGCACATCTAGAATGCTGTCGATCTCATCCACGAAAATCACTACTGGGCGATCGGTGGGAGCGAGAATCTCTTGCCGAATAAACTGATTTAACCGCTGGGCGGGTCCAAGATGTCTGTGGTCGCGCCACCAGTCTGATAACTCGATCGGCAAACCCAGATCATCAATCAGACACTGCACCACCCCGGCATACCACATCTTGGGGTTAAGCAAACTCGTGCCAATCCCTTGCAAATCTACGACCGCACAGGTCACGCCATCTGCTGTCAATCGCTGATAAGTGCGGCTACGCAGCGTTGATTTGCCCATCTGGCGTGAGTTCAGCACATAGCAAAACTCACCTGCCTGCAAAGCTTCATACAGTTCAGCATCAGCCCGTCGTTCAATGTAGCTATCGCTCTGTGGGGGCAAACACCCGCCAACCTGGTATTCCATTCCATCCCCCTACAGTGCACGCTGAAAATAATCGCGATAAAGCTGACAGCGAGGCACCACCTCATTGCCCTGAAACTCGATCAGCCCCATACTGTGCAGCTTAAACTTCTGTCCCTGATCGAGCATCACCGGTTCAGATGCGCTAGCCACCTGCTTCATCGCTGCAGCCAAATCTGGAGTTTGGGTTAAAACATTCCAATGGCGTAACAGATGCCGATGATAAACACCAGCATCTGTCAAAGCTTCATCCAGCAACCGCTCGACTGACCGATCCCCTTGCGCGACAGCGTACATCGCCAAGCGCACCAGATAAGGATGTCCGCCCACCAGCGAATGCAGTGCCCTCAAGCTATAGTCCTTTCCCTCCGTTCGCTCTTTGCCCGGCTCAGTTTCCCAGTTCAGTCCATGCCTAACTGCCAACTCTCGCATTTGCAGCAGCGTAAATTCGGGCAGTTGAAACGGCAATCCCACATTAAATGGTGACTGATTCACCTTCAGTTGAACATAGTCTTCAGTTGAATAGGCAATCACAAATCGGAACTATTGTCAAATCTGGTGTACGAGGAAGAATTAAGCAGCGTCCTGACAGAGTTCTGAATTCACTAATTGATCCACTCGAATGCCATCTTTGAATTTCACCCCCTCAATCACCTCCCCTAATCGTTTGAATCCTCGAATGCGTAACCATCGCTTCTGAGCACTCTGCACCAGTTTGAACACCAACGACACAATACTGTCAGTAGAGACACAGCCTCTGGTTTTATCGGTTCTCAAGCGCACGGTGGCAAAGGTCGATTCAATCGGATTGGTGGTGCGAAGATGGACCCAATGTTCGGCTGGGAAATCGTAGAACGCCAACAATGCCTCCCGGTCTTTGGTTAAACACTCCACGGCTTTGGGATACTTGGCTTCGTAGGTTTTGATGAAGCGGTCAAAGGTTTTATCTGCCTCGTCTTTGGTCGCTGCCAGGTAGATTTCGTGCAAAGCAGATTTCGCCTGCGGTTGCTGGCTTTTGGGTAGCTTGTTGAGCACATTGGCAGTTTTATGCACCCAGCAGCGTTGGGTTTTAGTAGACGGAAACACCTGTGCCAGTGCTTTCCAAAACCCCAGTGCGCCATCGCCAACCGCCAGTTCCGGTGCCACTTTGAGTCCCTGGTCTTGTAAGCGCAGCAACACTGGCTTCCAACTCAACTCCGACTCCCGCAAGCCTGCCTCCAGTCCCAGCAGTTCTTTGACGCCTGTATCGGTCACACCGATGATGACCAGGATGCAGTGGCGGTCAGATTCGTTGCGGATATTGAAGTAGATGCCATCTGCCCACACATACACGTACCGTTTCCCGCTCAGTGACCGATTCTGCCACTGGTGATGCTCCTCAATCCATTTGGCTTTCAAACGACTGATCGTACTTGCCGATAGCCCCTCAGCCTGAGGACCGAGCAATGATGCCAATGCCTCTGAGAAATCTCCTGTAGACACCCCTTTCAAGTACAGCCAGGGCAACACCTCCTCTACACTCTGGGCGCGTTTGAGATAAGGTGGCAACAACGAAGAATTAAACTTGATGCCGTTATGCGTGCGGTCTCGCACTTTCGGCACCTGTACTTCAACTTCACCAACCCCAGTTAGAACCGTGCGTTCCGGCAAATAACCGTTGCGAACGACAGCACGCCGTCCCTGTTCGTCTTTGAGGTTTTGGTACTGCGCTAAAAACTCTTGTAACTCTGCCTCAACAGCTTGAGCAATAATTTGGCGAGCACCGTTGCGAACTAATTCTGTCAGGGCATCTCGAAACGATGCTGATGATTCTCCTGATTGAAATGCAATAAGATTGTCCTTACTCATGGTGTATCCTCGTCTGGTCTTTCTTTTGCTTATCCAGCAGGATACGCCGTTTCTTCCCCCTTTGCTTGTACACCACTTCAGAGCATAGCTCCACAAATCGTAGCTTTCCCCAGTCCCTTTTCTGATGAATGCCATCCTCATGCCACTTTCGCAGCATTGTAAAAAACTCAGCAGCCAGTATCTGTTGAGAAAACAAACAGTCCACATCATCCAGAGCCAGTACCAGAGAGCCGTCAATTCGAGGGAGCAGATGCTTTTCAAAGTATCGACTACAATTCATCTTCTGTGAACTTCCTGGATTCCAGACATCAGCAATCATCGCCTCGATTTCAGAGCTTTCTAGATCTAGTTGGCGTGACATTTCCCAGCAAAAGCTACGCAGAAACGGCTCTAAGCTGTCTAATAGATCACGATCTAGCTCCGACAAACTCCAAGCCACTACCTGCCTGCCCTGGTTAACCGCCTCATCTAGCACTCGACTGAGCAAAGAGGATTTACCCATTTGTTTAGGTGCCCTGATCCGTAGCAACGCACCCGGTTTCTTGATTGCCTCACAGCAGCGAGTTTCCAGGGGCGGACGCTCAATATAAAACCCTGATTCAAGCGAAACTGGGTAGTCAGGTTCTTCTAAAGCAATGCTTCGATGTTTGAGCAATTCGGGGTTGAGATGAGGGTTATTGGGATCGTAGCGGACAAATAGTTCGATCAACTCATCTCTGAGTCGATAGGACTCGCCTTTATCATTACTAAGCCGCAGGGATTCACCCTGTTGGATAAATTCTTCATCAAATGCCTTGCAAATGGCAGAGATTTGCTTGCTCACTGTAGACGGATCTGTATGTGGCGTATATAACTTCTGGGTAATTGCCTGATTACTTTTTCCTTGAAGCACGCATTCCAGGACTGGTCTTTGCTTACGAGTCAGTCTTTTATTGATGATGGTCTCTAGCATCTTTTTAGTAATCACTGCCTTGCTCACCCTCTAGCTTCATCAAGACTTTTCAAAAAAAGACATCGCCTCAGACATTCACAGTCCTTTTTTAACAGAACCTGAGGCTAGTGAGCAGAAATGTGAGATTTTTTTCACTTCTGCCGAACAGAATGGCACAGCAACGAGCTAGTTCTCACAAATGCCGCAGATCGTAGACAGTTCTGCTGTTCCTATTCAAGATGAGAAATTCTTATCACATTCAGTCTTGTAATAAGTGCTTTGCACCAAGATGAAATCAGTTTAGAGCAGATACCAAGTAACCATGCATTTCTAAACTGATTGCTCAATCGTTCATCTTACTCAAATCTCAAGGAGAAAAACATGATGCGGCTTTTCACACCTGCTGTTGCTCTATCGTTAGTTACGCTGTTCGCTCCATCTGCTTTAGCCAGTAAGTCGAGCTTTCGTGTATATAATTCTTCAGGCTACACACTTCAGCGTCTTTATGTTTCAGGTTCCCATCTTTCAGACTGGAACAATGACATTCTTGGCAGCAGCGTTCTCAGACATGGGAGGAATACTAGAGTGATCTTCGGCGATCAGTCTTCTCAGCGTTGCTTGTACGATTTTCGCGCTGTCTTCTCTAACGGATCTGTTGCTCAAGATATGGAGGTTGATGTTTGTAACAGTGGATGGCTCGAATATCGGTAAAAGCTACGCTGAGGGCTGTGTGGACTGCACAAACATCAGCCCTCAAAAGCTCGATTCCTAGAATTTAATGCTAAAACCTTCACGGAATAAGAGTTGATGAAGCTCTGTGAGAATAAACTCACATTCAAATAAAATCACAATCAGAGAATTAGTCTGAATTTATGCCATAGGGTAAAGACTTGGTATCAAATTCCCCGTCTCAACGGCTTTGGTCGCGTCAGCCCTTATTTACGATTAACACTAAGCAGAGGTTAAATTTCATGGATAAGAAGATCAAGCACTCCTTAAATCAGGCAAGAGCTTCTAAAGAAGGTCGAACTTTTACAGAAGCAGATGGAACCGACCCAGATCAAAGTGGAATTTCAACGATTCCAAAATATCTGAATGAAGCACGAGGAGATGATACTTTTTTCATTTCAACAGAAGGGCGTTACCGTGTTCGCGAAGCCCAAGGAACTGACACCTTAAAAATTGACTACTCCAAAGTTGAGGCACAATATGGACTGCGAGGCGGTGTAATCTACTACACAGGCAGTGGGTCGTTCTACTTGCCAAATGGTAATGGAAAGAGTAGTTCACACATCAACTACGCAGGCATGGAAAGATTCGACATCACAGGAACTGCCTTAGATGATCATCTTCCTGTCCCTACCGGTCCTTATGGAGGACAAAGCGATGTTTTAAGAGGTGGAGACGGAAATGATATTTTTGGATTATCGCTTTGGAATCAGCGGGGAGTCACCCAAAAAGCAGATGATGTAGACGGTGGTTCAGGAAACGATACGCTTAGGCTAGCGCTGACTCATAATGCAGCGATTACTCTTAAAGTCGATACATCAGGCAATGGAAAGCTTGAGAATAATGGAACACAACTTCGCAGCATTGAAACGCTTAATGCTAGAACAGGCTCAGGGAGAGACAATATTTCTTGGTTAGGAAGCGGCAACAGTACTATTTATGCTTATGATGGCAACGATACGTTAACCAGCGGTTCAGGTAATGATTACCTAGATGGTGGTTCAGGTAATGATTACCTAGATGGTGGTTCAGGTAATGATTACCTAGATGGTGGTTTCGGCAATGACACTCTGATATCAAGCGGTGGTGCGGACACGTTGCTAGGTAATTCAGGCAATGACACCCTGGTTTCTAGCAGTGGCGCGAACATACTGCTAGGCGATTCAGGCAACGATGTGTATAAGATTGAAAGTCCTGAAAATGGAACCAATGTTTTAATCAATGACACTTCTGGAGGCAGTGATTCTCTTGTTTTTCCAGGAATTGAGAGAACCCGCATGACAGAAGGGCGACTCGGTTTAGGTCGAGAAGGCAAAAATTTGATTGTGGATGTGAATCGGAACGGCGAGATCGATTTGACGGATTTGAACATTGTTAAATTTTTTGAGTCTGACACCGGTTGGAAGAGAGGTAGGGGCTTCATTGAAAAAGTTGGTAGCTTATCCAGTAATGAAGTAATTAATCTATTTGCATTAGAAGGACGCGAAAAAATTTACTCTCTCTCTGAGTCAAAACCGGTTCAGTTTGAAGTATCTGGCTATCAACCTGGAACTGCCCCTGCTAGCTTGGTACAAGCATATAAAGGACAAACGGTTTGGATTGTTTCACATGGCTTAAACTCAGATACTGGAACTTTTGCAGACTTGGCAAGGAAGGTTCGTCAGAACAAACCTAGTGACGTTGTGTTGCTGTTAGATTGGAGCCAAGCGGCTGGTACGGGATTTATTGAAAATTATGAAGCTGGCAATATTGCAGCTTCTCGATGGATCGATGATGTTGCAGATTTTGCCTTCGACAAACTTAAGGCATGGGGATTCACGGATGGCAGCAAGCTTAATTTAGTTGGTCATAGCCTTGGTTCGCTAGTAAGCAGCGAAATTGGCTCACGATTCCGAAGCGTCAACCGACTAATTGCGCTCGATCCGCCTTCTGAAGCTCTCGGCGCCTACGCTGTAGATGCTCGTAATTTTGCTGCTGTATCTAACTTCTCCAGAGCCTATGTCGGAAATCAAAGTGTTTTGGGCAACTCTGTTTTTGCAGGTACAGCGGACGAAGCCTATGTGATGGATTTCGGCAACACTTTCCCATCACTTTACGATGAACATTCAAGAGTACATGCGACCTTTACCAATATGCTCTCAGGCAATCGCAAACTCATCGGCAACTTATTAGGTCTCGATGACCCTGCTCGATCGCAGTTTCGACGTAATTCATTTAGTAGAGGTTGGGATCCAAGCCAATTCGTTTTTGAGGGCATTATCAAAGTTAACAACCAAAATGAACCACTTTCGTTAACAGGAAGAAGGGCTAGTGGCTTGGGCGAAGATGATTTGATTTACGGTACTACTGGAAATGATGAGCTAACAGGAGGAAGTGGAAGTGATTACTTTGCCTTTAAAGGCAACGGTAGGTTTAATGTTGAAAGCATGGGACTCGACATAGTAAAAGATTTTGTGCGTGGAAGCGATCGAATCGTTCTCGATAACGACACATTCACCGACTTAAGTATTGGTTTGCCAATCCGATCGAATCAGTTTGCCCAGGTGAATTCGCTATCAGCGGTTGGAACAAGCACTGCTAAGATTGTTTTCAATTCAGCCGATAGCAACCTTTATTACAACCCTAATGGGAGCGCATCAGGGCTAAGCAATGGAGGAGCATTTGCGAAGTTAGTAGGAATTTCCACTTTATCAGCAATTGATATTGCAGTCTTTGACTAACATGTTTCTAGTCAAAGACAAAAACTGTTCTCAAATTTGTATTTCCACTTGAGATTCGCAAGATGATGCACATCATTAATGCTATTGATACGATAGCTTCACTTCCTTTGCCTCCTGAAAAACCACGATTGTAGTGCTCTCTATTAGAAGCTGGATATTGAGAGGCGATCGCCCCAGATGCCTTTACACCAGAAGCGATCGCCTCTTAGCCCTGTTCAGGTTAGAGCACCGAAAGGTTTTGTTCTAGCACTTTGATCGCAACATTCTTATCTCGGCAGAGATTGATAAACTGCAAAAGTTGGGTTGCAGAGCGGCTTAGGCGATCAACACGAGTCACCAAAACCATGTCTGCCTGATCAGTGGCAATCAAGTTCATCAGGCGATTAAGACCCGCCCGATCGCTTGACATACCTGACTGAACATCTGCCAATACCTCTGTAGCCCCAGCAACTTCTAACTGAGCCATCTGCTCATCGAGATCGGATTGAGCATTAGCATTCACTCGTGCATAACCAATAACTTTGCGTGGCATATCGAACTCCTTGATTGACATGATTGGTGGGTAATGAATCGGTAATTTAAGCATCATTACCAAGCTGAGACTGCTTAGGAGCGCGGGGCTGCAACTCCTTAACCGTTGCTTTCACAGTTGCGAGCAGCTTGTGAAAGTTTGGGCAGTCATGACACTTGCTTTGACTGCCCGGTTCAGAACAGTCGCAGACAAAATGCGCAGGCTGATCAAAGTGGTTCTTGCAGACAGGGCACCAGCAGGGATTTTTACCTCGTAGCCCAGGACGAGTCCCAATTTTCTTGGAACCACAAGCAGGGCATTTGAATTCGACTGGATCTCGCTGCCACCCTTCCAGGGCAGATTGCATTGCAAGCTCGTAGCACCGTTTTTTATCAAGCAACTTGTTCTGGAGGTACATCGTCAAAAGGCTCCTACTGGTTAAACACGACAGAGACGACCTTGCCGTCCTGGATGTAGATTCTGTGGACGAGCTTGCAGTAAATCTCGACTTTTTCGTCGTTATTCAACAGGTGCCAGATCGCCAGGTTGTTGCCCGCTCGAATCAGATCCTCCACAGAGCTATCGAACACCTTGTCCTTCGAGAGAAACGGATTTTTCTCCTCCTCAATCTCCTGGCGTGTCTTTTGCTTTAGGGACTCAATCTCAGGATCAAAGCCAGGGGATTGTTCCAGCCATTCTAATCTCGCCTCTAGACGAGCTAAAGCCTCTGAGCGAGCAAGAGGTGTCTCTTCGGTAGATGATTCTTCCTGGTTGAGACGGTGAGACTTCTCAACCAGTGCCTCAATCAGCGATTCCTCAATATTTCGACGCCGAATTGCTTTGTGGTTATTGCAACCGACCCCTGCATGACGACAGGCGTAGTAAAGGTACTCCGTGTTGGTACTACTGCCCTTCGGTGTGCAGCGGGAACCACATTCCTGGCAATAGATCAACCTAGTCTGATAAGCAAAGGGACGATAGTTGTCCGTTCCGGTCAGGCTCTTCTGGAAGGCACCACTCGCGTTGCAGGTGTTGACTTCGAAAAGGGCTTTGACTGCTGCGGCTTCCCCATCTCGGAACAGCCGTTGCTCAGGATGAGTGTCCCGAATTACCTGCCATTCCTCCTCTGGTAAAGGGCGACGCTTACCCCGCACTGTCTTGTAATGGAGATAGGAGGTGTGACCATCCAAAACAGGGTTCTTGAGCCAAAGCGTAAACCCACGGGCGGACCAATAAAAGACTTTGTCAAATCCATTAAATTTGGCATGGGTCTTCACGATCCCGTACTTCTCAAAAATCACCTTTATTGCCCGACGTGCCCCCTTCTTCGCAAAGAAAATATCAATACAGTCTCTAGCTAACTGGGCGATCGTACGTCCTGGCAGCAGGCTCAGGTCAGTACTCTGGCTCAGTTCCAGGTAATTGTCAGGGCGATCGGTTAGGAGACAGAGAAAAGGGGTGTGGTCGAGTACGTACCGTCGATTAATGACCTTGTACCCCCAAGGACAGGAAGCATTCGCCCATTCCTGGATACGCTGGTGCTTCTTGCCGTGCTGAATGCGTTCGGACAAGAGATCGACTTCCCATTCTGCCAGTGTCCCCAGCACATTCAGCACCATCTTTCCTTGAGCAGTGCTTAGGTCCATTTTTTGATCCAGAATTACCAAGCTAACCCCGTACTCTTCAAGGGTGTCAACCAGTTTCTTTAAGGTCATTAAAGAACGGGTGATTCGGTCAATTCTGGTAATAATAATCTTTCGGATCTTTCCCCGCTTAACAAGCTCGATGAGCTTCACAAAAGAAGGACGTTTATCGTTCTTCCCCTTTTGAACATCTTCAAAAATTTGTTTTGCACCTGCCTCGATCACTCGGGCGCGTTGTTGCTCCAGTGCATTCGTATCAACTGCTTGTTCTCGCGAAGAAACCCGAATGTATCCAACGATTTCTTCGGTCATCTCTTCAATAGTATTTCCAACGGTTTCAAGGAATTTTTCCTGATTGGATAATACCACGTTTTTTGGGCAAATCCCACTTGAGTGGGTTATGCACAAAACCCAGGTTAACAGTAGAAAAAAGCTGAAAAGAAAGCTGTTCCAAGCAGAGACGAGAACCCCGATTATCGAGCGCAAATCATTCTTGATTCCTATCTCTAAGCAAATAGTAGATTCAAGAAAAAACCAGGCAATGAATTGCCAATAAGCTGGAGAAAAAGTCATTAGAAAACCTTCCGGCATTTGAATTTCTAGCTAAGAAATATCAGCTACGGAAGGGGGATGAGAGGTAATTTCGAACCCTTAACAATGTTTTACATAAACCCTCATTGCAAAACTTGGGCGATCGGCTTAGGGAGAACTCACCTGTTATATCCAGATCCAACGAATGTAACCCAGGAGGTCGAGGGTTCCTTCTACACCTCGATGAGAGTTACTCATAGGTCGAGCAAAGGGTTCACCCCTTAGCCAATCCAGAAGACTGACAGTCAGTTCTTTCCCTTTACTGAGCGCACGAGTATAAGCTTCCCAATCAGCTTCTATCCGCTGCTCGTACATGTGCGGACGTAATGCCAGGAGCCAATGTCCACTCCACCCTGCCTGTTGCAAATACTGAAGATACTCCTGCTCGGTTGGGTTGTAGTCTTGGCGATTCCCCTGCTTATTGAGCCAGGGCGATTGTCTCAATAATCGAACCCGGACAGCGAGGTTATCTCGCTGTTTTGCTTTGGAGAGACTCTCTTCCTGATTGCCAGGTCCCAGCTGCCAGATCACAAGAAAATCTTCTCTCAGCAATTCCAGAAACAAATCCCCAGGAGTCTCAAAAGGGTAGGCAACCTGATTCTTTTTTGCCCACCGTTGAATGTAAAGCTCTCCATGAGTTAGAAGCTGCAAACAAGCAATATCGATCGCGCTGCTGAGCCTTAGACATTCAAGGTTCTGGTCTGACAACCGCTCCCTTAAAACTCCGGACTCTCCCAGCGGGTCTGGAATCACACCCAGGAGTTGTTGGGCAATGACAACTCCTCGTGCCTGCCAGTAGTAATGCAAAGTCTTGAGCCAGTACCCCTGATCCTGATTTTTAGGCAGGATGAGTGCGTTGAGCGGGATGTCAGCAATCGCCTTAGCTAACCTGAAAAACTTTTGTCCCTCAGAAGTATCTGGAAGGTAGATCGGGGCATGCGGAATCAGTTGTCGTTCAAGTCGAAGCCGTTCATCGTCTAGCCCAGCTTCCTCAAGCCAATTTTGAATCGCTGATTGGATAGCAGGGCTAGTCTTCCAATGTCCCGTCGGCAGACTTAAAAGGTTCGGTGGGACGAGAATTAACGGGAGTTCCTGAAGGGTTCTAGGGCGTTCAAATACTTGCTCTGCCCATGTTTGAAGTTCAGCTTGGGATAGTGGTGAGTTCACAGGAGGGGCTTAAGAACGCTCAAGCGTGAAACAGCGAATTGAGTTGGGTCAAGCAGCGGGGCAAGGCAGAATTTGCGGCAGTCTGTGCATCAAAGCAGACAGCACTTTAGTTTAGGCTACCCACTGAGCCAGAAGGCGCAAAGCGTAGTGCGGGTTAGTGGATAAGTGTAGATAGAGATGGATCGTTCCACACCTTATTCTGCTTGGATTCCACCTGTCCACACTACCCACAATTAATGTGGATTGGACGCCATTTCATCGGATCGTTCTGCATCCACTCGCCTAACCCAGACTGATTTATCTGGTTAAGGAATGCCCTAAAACTCTCTGCGTTGAACCCCCGATCGGCTGCCCAGTTTGTTCTGAGCTTAGTGAAATGAAACCAACCCTCTGCATCTGCATATCTATTGGCTCGCCGATCGCAATACTCTAAAAACTCTTTAACCTGTGCTGGTAGGTCTGCTACTGCCCGATTTGGAGAGTGTTTTAATTGTGCTGCTATGCAGGAATCGTGGCATGGGGCAGGTGCCTTGTGCTGCAAGAAGAGGGGACTGTCGTTGGCAGGAAAGCTTAGTTTTCCTTGTTTTTGAGCTTCTAGCTGTCTTAAGGCTGCGATTAGCTGAGCCCGATCGACCTGTCCCAGGTGAGGAAACACCTGCCGGAATCTGGGTTTCGAGACGATCGCTTCAACCTGAGATAGCAATAGTTCACCCGATTGCTGCTCCAGCATTGCTTCCAGCAAGTCTACAAGCGACAACGGCAAGGGTTGAGCAGAACCGATCGCTTTCATCTGATCTTCGGTGTCAGCAGTTGGGTCAGTGATCGCCGGTTCTGACGCTGGCAGTTGAAGACGATCGCTTTCGTTCGGTGATAGTTGGGGCTGCAGCTGTCTTGCTTGCCGTTCCTGCTCCTGGGCAATTCGCTGCACCTCAAGCTCTGCTGCTCTGGGTAAGGACAGACGTGCTGCCCATTCCCTAGTGCTATGGCATTTGTGTGGTTCAACGCTTAGGATGTCCCACCCCATTAACCACGCCAGTCGATCGGCAAACTTCCCCACTAGCTGTCCTCCTCATCAATCCATTCCAGCAATCGTCGGATATCGGTCTGGTTTGATTGGCTGCCCTCAATCGGCTGGGCGATCGCCAGATGGGGAATGGGGAAGCGGTAGAGCCTGCCCCGATGTCCCACAATGCAGGGACGTTCCTGTTCATCTAGCCAGGCTTTTGTCTTGCTCCTGAGCAGGGGCGACAGCGATCGAATGGCTTCATAGGCGTCTTCTGCCAGATAGAAGCGGGCAAAGCTGCGACGCAGGCTGCCCAAGCCCTCTAGCCCTAACGCTTTGACTGACCATTCCTGAGAAACAAGAAAAACCCGCATCCGTCGCTTTCTACCCAGCCGCACCATTGGCAGCAGCCAAGCGATCACAGGATTGTCCTCCCCCGATTTCTTGGGCTTACAGGACTCGATTAGGGTTGGAGTTTCCTCGACAATTCGCAGCGTTTGCTGAAGCTGGGATTTCCGTCCTCGATTGATCAGTCGTCCCCGCTGCTGGATCTCCTCCTGGTCACTCTCTAATTGATCCAGGATTTCGTCGGTCTGCCATTCCTTACCCAGCACGCGATATCCCTGCCAGTCGTGCGGCTCCGCTTCCGGGTCAAAGACAATCACCTCGCTGCCGGGGAACTGAGTCTGGATCAGATATTTGATCAGCGTGGACTTTCCAGTGCCGGGAACCCCGATGATGGCAATGCAGGGGCAAAAGTCTGGGTCTTGAATCCGGCTCACTTCAAACAGGGGCAACTCGTCTTCGTCCCCGCCAGCGATCGCCTCTTCGGTCTCCGGCTCACCGGGCTGAGGCACAGTACGATACAGGACTTCGATCGCCTCCTCTACCTCTGGCAGCAATCCAAACTCTTGCTGCATTCTCAGGTCATAGGAAGACGATCGGTAGGCTAATTCTTTGCGGCGTAATTCTCGGGCAGCCAACCGCACTTCAAACTGCTCTTCTGCCGTTTCTTCCAATTTGGATGCTTCCCAT
Organism: Leptolyngbya sp. FACHB-711; assembly: GCF_014695615.1. Taxonomy (NCBI): domain Bacteria; kingdom Bacillati; phylum Cyanobacteriota; class Cyanophyceae; order Leptolyngbyales; family Leptolyngbyaceae; genus Leptolyngbya; species Leptolyngbya sp. FACHB-711. Next base: position 29,637 of record NZ_JACJOR010000151.1, on the reverse strand, counting down.
ACCACCACACCTGCCAGTAGCGATGCCAGGGTGCCCGTTAGCAATAACGTGATGATTGGTCAGAATTAGACCGTCTTCCCGAATGATGATGCCGCTAGCTGGAGCCGCGCCTGCATCAGTTTGAATCCAGATTTCAACCATGAAGCGGTCGGGGTCATTACTCGTGAGCGTCTGGGGCTGCCAGACAAAAGGGAGAAAAGGCAACTGAATCTTGGATAGATCCCACTGCGATTTTCTCTGGGGATCTGTGTCGGGCTTAACGTTGTTTTCTGCTCCATTGCTAAGGGATGTGCTGCTAATTGATTTCAGGTAAGGCGTAGGGTCGATCGATTGCCCTCCCTCAATTCGTTCAAAATGCAAATGCGGTCCCGTACTGCGTCCCGTGCTGCCCACCTTGGCAATTACTTGTCCCGCACTCACCTGACCGCCTGTCTGCACTAAAATTTCAGAAGCATGGCAAATTCGCTCTCCGTTGCCGTCACTGTGCTGAATCTCGACCTGTCCGCCACAAGCGTCGCTGCCCATCTGCGCGACCATGGCCTTCCCGGCTTGCGTCGCTAAAATCGGAACTCCGATTGGGGCAGCCAAATCAACCCCGTAGTGCATCCTGCCATCCCGCATTCCGTAGGCTGAATTGATGTTCGCTACCGTGAACCCGGCGATTGGAAAGACTTTGCCTGACGCTGCACTGCTAATAGGTGTTGCTTTAACCGCTTTCAGCAGTGCGTTTGCCGTCTCTTCCCACTGCTGATAATGCTGCTCGTATTCCTTCGCGGGACGCTGAACTGTGGCGATCGCCTGCCACTCCGGCATTGCGCGACGATCGGAGACCTTTAGGAGAGCATCGTAAAACCAGTTGGCAGAACAGGTCGCATCAATCCGGCATTCTCGGCTGCCCCAGCCGCGCTCCCGCTGCTGAAAGGGACCGAGGGAGTCAGACTTGCCCCAGCCCATTGCTTCAAAATACCAGTCGTCTCCGTGCTCCAGTTCCTGCATCGTGGACTCTTGCATCGCTGCCATTAACGCCAGCTTGATGTCTACCGGGTCCAACCCGCGATCGATCCCTGCCTGAATGATTTCCTGGGCGACGGCGATCTGTTGCCCATTCAGTCCTGCCGTCCCTGCTGCGATCGTTGCTGCTCCCATGCCTGACTGAGGCAGTGAAACTAATCCGGTCAACCAATGCAGAAAGGTTGCACCCCGGTAGACCGTCTCAACCACGTCATGCACCGGCTGGAATACCACAAAGGCGATCGCCGGGCTGCAGAGCAACAAGGTGAAAAACCAACTTCGCTTAACACGGGTACGTTCTCGTTCCCAAAGCTTGAATTGGAGGTCAGGGCTAAGTGCTTCGACCGGAGGAGGCGTCGCAGGAAAGAGCGTCATTTCTGTCTGAGAAACTCATAGCCGGTGGCAGCATTCTGCTGGAACTCAATGCGGAGCAAGAGCTGCTGGTTGAAGAGGGCTTGCAGCTTCCAGATATAAATCTCTTTGTCGTCCTCGCTGCTGTAACAGGTTGGCTGACCCAACCGTCTCCGCCAATCCTCCAACGTCGAGGGCATTTGTAGAAAGTGAACGATCGAGGGAATGCCAGGAACTTTGATGGCATCTGCCACTGGACATTCCCCCCAGTTGCCGATTAGCTGATTGATCGCACTCCAGGGGATAGGGTCATAGAACTGGAGATAGCCTGGCTGCTTCAGGTCCAGGTAAGCCACTCCCCAAACTGCAGCGACGACGCCGATCTGAAGAACACGCCTACCCCAGCGGTTGAGTGATACGTCGAGGCGATCGATCCAGCGTCGCATGAGCTATCTCCGATATCCCGGTTCGTCTGCGGGTTGTCCGGGTTCTCCGGGCTGCACTTCGTTTAACTGCATGCGGATTAGCTGCTGCCCGGTGTTGATGCCAGGACGGATTGCATCGACGGCACTCGCACCCCAGGTCGCGGGTCGCCACAGATCGAACTGACTGGTCCCCGGTTGCCCTGCGAGCAAGTAGGCAACGCCACCAATGATTGCGGCAGGGCCGCTCCAAATTCCAATCACGCCGACGGTTCGCAGAAATGATTTTCCAGGGTGGGTAATTGTCCAGATAAACCCACTCATTCCAGTCGCGATTTCTCCAACAAATCCGCGTGTGGTTTGACCGGCTCGGTAAGCCGTGTCATGGGTTGAACGATTGCTTTGTTCTGACATTTTGGGTGCTCCAATTTGCTAACAGTTGAAAACTCGTTTCTCGATCGATTTCTTGACAAATCTTGCTTGTTTCTGGTAATGCTAGTGGGCAGGTTAATCAGCAGATTCTCGTAAAGGTGCGAACCTGCTCAGTCCTGAACAAAAGGTTTGCTGAAACGGTGATTGGGCAAGGAATACCTGCACATCTGCTGACACCTACACCTGTCCCAAGCTGGGCGGCAAGTCTGATTTAGTAATCCTTGGCTTCCAGCAGGTACGCTCCAAAATTGCAATCTCGGCTGTTACCGTTTCCATCAGAATGACCTTGAGCTGGTCTGCCAGAATGCCTTTGTTTTTTGCCCAATTTTCCCGCAGCACTTTCACCTCCAGCCACCCTTCTGAATTGGCATATTTCTGACCTTTATCGAAGTAGTAAACGAGCAGTTGCTTGGCAGCATCAGATAACTGAGCAACGATTTCGATCGGGTCGATCGAGGTACATTGATTCACTTCCTTGGATGACTCATAAATCCGATCGAGCAGAGTCTTGATTTGCGGCAGATTCTCTTCCGCCAGTGCCTCGTCAATCAGCTGTTCGATCTTGGGGTCGTACTGGGGCTGCTGGGCTCGCTGCTCGGCCTGCTTCAGCCCCAGGTGAGCAAAGAGGTGGGTAAACTCGTTGCGGATGGCGATCGGGTTGAGGAAGTCGGGGATTTGGAGTGGAGTGTAAGCGGCATCATCGTCGAAGCTATTTCCGCCTGGTTTGAACCGGGCACGTCCTGAAAACACCGCTTCACCCCACTCGTCGTAGTCCGTCTCCAGTTCCAGAACGGCACTCTTGTAGGTCCAGCTATCCAGGTAGCCGGAGGGCATCGCTTCCCCGCCCATCTGCCCTTTTGCCCTGCCATGACAAAGGAAGATGTAGTGGTTGTGAAACTTCCGGTTGTTGCGAATGGCATTGCCGACAATCTCGGCGGCAAACCGGGCGGTGGCAGAGTTCTTGTCCGCGCAGAGTGCGCCAAACTCATCCAGAATGGCGGAGTGCGCTTCCTGCTTGCTGTGACGCGCGGTAATCGTGGCCTGCGTCCCTAGAATGTCCACCTCGGACTGAACCACATCCCCAACCAGCCATACCCCTCGCTCGATGTTGATAGAGCCGTGCGGATCAAGAATGATCACCCGATGTCCGCGCAGGATGGCTCGTAGAAAGGCAATGACCGAGGCAATCGAGCTTTTGCCACCCCCGGCAGGTGCAATCAGGATTAGACTCTCGCAGGCAATGCACTGCTTCAGCCAGGGATAGTCACTTAACAGTTCTGCCAGTCGCGATCGCAGGAGTATCAGGGCATCCGGGGGAGCCGGGATGTGGCTCTTAGGGGTGTCGGCGGGGTCAAGCGACTTAGGCAGAATCCGGCGAGGAGTTGCCTCGGAGAGAGGAACTGCCAGCATCAGACAGCCCATTGCCAGCGCCATCTCCAGCACACCCGCCACAGCGGCTTCCTTCTTGCCAGTCAGGGCGATCGATTGGCGTCTCATGCCCAGGTCATGAATTCGTTGCACTTCTGCGGCACTAAAGGTTTGAGGATTGCTGAAGACCTTGCTGCCCCCGTGCACAAACAGCAGAGCAGCCACTCCCAGCAACCCAGCCGTCAGCGTTCGCTTTTGACCCTTGCCCAGATACATGGCGCTACTGCCCTCCCACCGGAACGGGATTGGCTTGCTCGATCTGGCTGGCTCCCTCCTGCTGCGTCAGCTTGGGGTCAAGCTTCTGTGCGAAGGGATCAGCCGAAGGCAGGCGCTGGAGCAGGGCGTAAGCCAGCAGGCGATAGTTGAGTAACCCTTGCAGCACCATCGAGCTATCCGGCGGCACCGGCTCCTGGGGATAGAGTGCCAGCAATGCGGCGCGATAGCGGGTGTAGCCCAGGGCGACCGTTTGAGCATCACGAGCGATCGTCCCTTGCTGAATCAGCTTGAGACCGTCCCCGGCAAAGCGGAGCAGGACACACCGCTGTCGGTTCACCACATCAGGACACTTGCCTAAGTCGATGTCGATTGCCGGGTCAGTCGCGTCATAGCGAGACTCCTGAACTTCCTTCAGTGCCTCGTTGTTGAGCCGCACTGCCTCATAGCGCAGCATCGTCTCCATGTGAGTTGAGGCAGCCTCAGACAGGATGTATTCGTAGTTGGGGATGATGGCATAGAGTTTGGCGATCGCTTCTGGCTCTGGTGTTTTGGGGGTAATGCCTGCCAGCATTTCGGGGCTGAAGTCTTTGGCAAGATAAGACTCCTGGGTTGGCGTGACAGCCAGTTGCAGTCCATCCTGACGAAAGACGAGCCAGAACAGGGAGCCTGCACAGCTCATGCCCATGCTGCCAATCGCGAGCCAGAGCCAGGTCTTAGCAGAGAGGCGCTGGCATTGGCGGGCGATCGAGCCGAGGTTAAACCAGGACAGTTTGCCTGGGGAAGGGGGGCTGAGTTGTAGCTGACTCAGAGTGCGATTGTCGATCGGGTCCATGAGGGAAAGTTCTTGGCGAAAGGCTGAAGCCTGGAGGGAGGGTAGATGCGGTCATGGCTCACTTTTGACAATCTAAGAATCGTTGCGCGGCAGACCGAACCCCTTCCCCGCTTCCGTTCTGGGTTTCCCATTGGAGGTTGTTTCGCTCCCCGTAGCACCAATTGGGCTGCTGCCATTGCCGTTGGAGCAGGTAGGCAACACCGCCACAGCATAGGACTGAGGCAACTGCGGCACATATTGCCGCACTTCGGGTAACTCGATCGCCTCCAACTCGAAAGGGACGAAAGATTTGCCCTCCAGTCGCGAGAGCGTTTTGACAGCGATTTCTGCCTGAATGGATTGCGGATCAAGAATGGCAGCAACGCGATCTGCGGCATGATCAGTCACCAGGTCACGCTGGTCTTCTAGCTTCTCCGCCAGTTGGGTCATGGCTCCAATTGATTGACGGATTGTGCCTGCTGCGGTCTGAGTGAGGGCTGCGAGGGCTGTGGCTTCGTCAGGGGTGGGCTGAACTTGCTCTGACTGCTGTGCTTTACCGTTGCCGTTGAGGACTGCATTCTTATCGACTGGCATTTTGCATCTCCTTTTGCTGAATGATTTGAAAGCCTTTTGCACTGCCGCCGCGCTTTAGCCAAAAGCAATAACGGACTAGCCACTTCAAATCCTCTGGCTCATAGCAGCCCACCTCGTTGGGTCGAATTTTTAGAATGGTCAGCCAATCTCGCAGCGTGCTGGGCGGGAGTTTCTTACCTCGGAATTTGGCAAGATGCCAGCGCAATTCATCGAAGGTGTATAGCTGCTGTTCTAAGGGGGTTGCTTGAGTTTCGATCATTGCTGTCGTGTGTCCGTCGTGCTGTAGCTATTGCGCGATCGTTTTTCGATTCCTATAAGTTATGATAGTAGCACAGTAAAACTACAGTGCTACCACCTTGAGACTAAAAAAGTAGGACGGTGTACCCTTATGGATAATGAAACGCTTGAAGGATTTGGGATTGTGCCCACTAGCAAGGCAAAAATTTTTGCCTACGTTGAGCCGGAATTAAAGGAAAAGTTGGAACGGTTGGCTGAGAGACGCAACCGCTCTGTCAGCAACTTGTTAGAAACGCTTATAAGGGAAGAAGTTGAACAGGCAGAAAGAACAGGAGAAATTAAGTAGGAATTGGGAAGAGATGTATGGCGTTAACACTGCGGGACTTGGAAAAGCTGCAAACGGAGCATCCTGACTGGCAGATGGAACTGGTGGGAGGGGAGATTATCATCATGAGTCCATCCGGGCTAGAGTCGGACGAGGTTGCCCTAGAAATCGGTCGCCAGCTTGCCAACTGGGTCAGACCGCGCCGATTGGGTCGAGTGATTGGCTCCAGTGGGGGTTATGTTCTGCCTAACTCCGATGAGGATGTTCGCGCCCCTGATGCTTCATTTATCAAGGCAGAGCGTTTGAAACGTCCGACCCAAGACTTTGCTCAACTCGTCCCTGACCTTAGCTTCGAGGTCAAGTCCAAGACCGATTCAACACCCAAGTTGAGACAGAAGATTCAGGAATTTATTGAGTTAGGCACATCCGTTGGCGTTCTGGTCGATCCCAGAAGCCGAACACTGGAAGTGTACCGTCCTGGTATTAAAAGAGTTGAGGACGCTGAAATCCTGAAGGATGGGGACGTTTTAACCGTTCCAGAACTTCTACCAGGATGGGAACTTCTGGTTGCTGAAATCTGGGCACCTGAGTTTGAGTGATAGGAGCGAACACTACGTGGAGCGAAGCTAACGCCATGACACAAGCAGTAGTTCGACCGAGAGTAAGCTTTGAAGAATACGTTGACATCTGCGCTCAAACTGACGAGCGTTACGAACTGGTGCAGGGGGAACTGCATCGCATGAACCCTCCAACCATGCTGCACTACCGAATTGCGAAGTTTTTAGAACGAATTTTAGACCAGGCAATTGAAGCGCATTTAGATCCAGAAGAATGGGAAACCGTGAGGGAGCCAGGGCAACGAACAGAAGTTGCCTCATCTCGCCTGCCCGATGTTGCGATCGTGTCTAGAGCAGAAGCTGAGCGATTGCTGCATCAGACGGCTGTATTTCAAACCCCCAGTCTTCTCGTTGTGGAGATTGTTAGCCCCAGTTCAGCCAGTGAGGACTATGACAGAAAGCTGAAAGAGTATGAGGCGTTAGGAGTGCAGGAATACTGGGTGATTGATTACGAAGGCTTAGGTGCAGCCAAATATATTGGGTTCCCCAAGTCTCCTACTCTCACAATCTATGCTTTGGTGAATGGCAAGTATGAGGCTCAGCAGTTTCGGGACGACGAGCCAATCGAGTCTGCCGTCTTCGGACGGCTAGATTTGACCGCTGAGCAAGTTTTTACAGCAAAAAAGTGAGGGTGAACACTACGTGGAGCGAAGCTAACGCCATGACTATCACCCCAACAAAATGAACTGACTGCACCAGAAGCGATGAACGACTCCAAGCTGTGCAGTAGATATAGCCCCTAACCCTGCCGACTTGGAGATATCAATTTTCTCTCAAACGCCGATCGGATCTATACTTTGCAAATTAGTCGCCCTCAACCCGATCGGTCGAGCGCCACTAGAGACCAAGTTTGTCCATCTAGCCAAGGAGGTGAAATTAGCGAACCAATGCTCAAACAAATAAGAACCAGTAGCAGAAAGGCAAAAACCACTGGTTAAGGAGGGGCCAATCTCTAACACCAGCGGTTTTTAGTTCTTAAACGGTCTATTTGGTTTTTCATAGGTCCCCCTGGGGGGTTGAATCGCTGAAAAAGTAAGTCTTTCAGCGGCGGGGATTTTTTGTCTAAAAATCACCCAGACTTGAGACAAAGATAGCACACTGTCTGATCGGTGCGCCAATTGTTGCTGCAATTTTTCTCAAGCCTGCCGGGGACCCGCTTCAACCTTCACTCCCTAAGTCACAGGAGAACCTGCAAATCAAGCAACACATTCACTAAAGAGTAAGAACATCACTATGAATATTTCATCGATTGGGACGAGGGCATCCTCGTCTCCACAGGGTTTTGCATCTCAAAATTTGTCATTAGGGAGATCTGAAGAAGACGGCACAAAGCCTCAACCTTCCATTTCTTTAGAACAGTTTCGTACAGCGATCGCACAAGAGTTCATTCACGGCAGCGCGATCGACCCAGTCCTGTTTTCTGCCACGGTGCGAGTCGTGCCCGACCTCATTTATGAGCGGGGGGAAGTGCTGGAAACACCCATCCATGACGCGCTGAATTGGAAATACACTCGCTTCTGGATTAATAAACCGATCGCAACGGTCGCGGCACTACTGCTGAATGAGGACTACTCCTGCTGGCAAGCAAAGCTCGGTCAGCCTAGGGTGGACCCGAAAGGGAAGGTCTGCAAGTATGAAACCCCGGTTGGCAATGGTTCAAGAGCCTTTTTGCCCGACCTTCCACCCGCCATCCGCCAAAGAATCGCCGATCGCTACCGCGTAGAAGTGCCCCTAGACGGCTCATTCTGGGATTGGCTGACTGACCATCCTGAACTGCCGATCGTCTGGACGGAAGGCGGCAAGAAAGCCCTCGCTCTCCTCAGCCTGGGCTATGTGGCGATCGCGCTTTACGGTGTAAACGGCGGTTATTCCAAGGATGCGCTTGGCGATCGATTCTTGATTGCCGATGTCCTGCGCTTCTGTCGGACGGGCAGACCGCATGTGCTGGCATTCGACCAGGACGCGGAGGATAAAACGCGGCAGCGGGTGAATGTCGCTTTGTCTCGCTTTGGCGGACTGCTGCATCAAACGAATGGAACCGTAGCGATCGCTCAGTGGAGCGGTAAGGACGGCAAGGGCATTGATGACCTGATTGTAAGTTGCGGCGCTGAAGCCTGGGAAAAAGCGAATGCTGAAGCACTCTCACTGGAACACTGGCGCATCTGGCAGCAGTTATCCCAGCAGCTAACCTGGACGCCTGCCATCCGGCTCCAGACCGCTGACTTGTCTACCCTGGACCTGCAACGCCTCCCGGCTGAGGGCATGATCGCCCTGTGCAGCCCCAAGGGAACGGGAAAGACGAAGTGGATTGCGGGTCAGGTCGAGGGATTGGAGAAAGTCCTTTCGGCAGGACATCGACGATCGCTGCAACGTTCCCTCAGTCAACGCTTGAAGCTCGACTATATTGGCGACCTGGACAAAGCGAATGGGGAATTCATCTCTGGCTCTGCTTACACCCTCCGCGTCAGCTTTGTCGTCGATTCCCTGCTGGCAATCGATCCTGAGAAGTTCAAGGGCTGCGACTTGGTGATTGACGAAGTGGTGCAGGTGATTCGTCACCTGCTGACCTCCAGCACCTGCGCGAAAGACGGTAAACGTCCTGCACTGCTGGCACGATTCCGGCAGTTGATTCGCGTTGCCCGCCGCGTCATTGTCGCTGATGCAGATTTGGATAACGCGACGCTGTACTATCTCAAAGCCTTGAGGGAAGATGCCCATCCTGTCTTCCTGATTCGCAACGATTACCAGCCGCAGGGGTATGCGGTTCGAATGCTTGACTGTCCAGATCGCACTGCAATCACGGCAGACTTGTTGGAAGACATCGACACGCTGGAAGCCGGAAAAGTTATGTTTGTCGCGACGGACAGCCGGGCAACCTCTAAAGCACTGGCAAGGACGATCCAGCAGCAGTTTCCAGGGTTGCGCGTGCTAGTGATCAACTCCGATACCTCTGGCGGAGAGTTGGAGCGAGCCTTCATTCAGAGTCCAGACTCCGTGCTGGAGCGGGGTGAGTTTGATGTCGTGATCTGCTCTCCCTCCCTGTCTACCGGGGTCAGCATCGAAACGCAGGGCATTATTGACAGAGTCTATGGCATCTTCGGTGGCGTGAGTTCCACCGATGCCGATATGGCACAGGCATTAGGACGAGTCAGGGAGCCGGTGGAGCGGGTCGTTTGGTGTGCGAAACGAGGCAGCAACTATAGTAAAGCGTCCCGGTCTACCAATTCTCTAGAGCTAAAAGCCCATCTGCGAAGCCGCACCTCCGCCACCGTAAGCTTAATTCGCTCATCTCTGCGGGAAGATGTCCCAGACCTCAAAAATTATGACTGGCAGGCTGATCCCCACCTCGATCTTTACTGTCGCATTGCCGCCACTCAGAATCGATCGATGCTGCACCTGCGAGAGGCATTAATCGTGCGGCTCCGCTTTGAGGGGAACCAAGTGGCGATCGAGAACCGAGAATCCAATGGGGGCATTGGAGAGCGGCTGAAGATTACCCGTGATGAGCTCCGGCAATTAGACGCGGAGAGTATTGTGGCAGCCGATGACCTGACAATCAGCGAAGTGCTGCAACTGGAAGCTCAAGAGAGCATTTCCCCCGAGCAGCAGCGGGCGATCGCCAAGTTTTACCTGAAGGAGTTCTACTGCCTGGAGGAGCTAACGGTTGAGGATGTGTTGGCAGATAAAGAGGGGCGGCGGCGGGGGGAACTGCGGAGCCTGGAGGAATTGCTGTATCCGGGAGTGGCGATCGATCGCACAGTGAAGGCACTGGAGAATCAGCTGAAGTGGAATCAATCGCTGTGCCCGTGGGATATCTCTAGTGCTGAGCTACGTCGAGCCTTACGAGAGCAGCTGGGATTAAGCGATTTTCTGAACCCGGACAAAGAATGGACGAAGTATGACCTCACCCCTTATGCAGACAGAGTAAGGGAATGGGCAGCCCAGATTAAGCAAGCTCTGAGTCTCACGGTTACGGAAAAAATGAGCGATGTACAAATCGTTCATCAACTGTTGTCGCAATTAGGGGTAAAGGTTGAGTTTCGCTGGTCAAGATCGATGCCGGGGCATGAGGGCGAGAAATTAAGAGTTTACCGATTGCATCAACTTGCTTGGCAGGAGGCGATCGCTATTTTGGAGCAGAGAAAGGCAAAACGGGATCGGGCAACATGCTCTGGATCTTCCCTTCCTTTTCAAACAAAAGAAGGAACAGGAGATCCACTTTTATCTAGCTCCTGTCCTTCAAAAGAATGGTTATCCCAAAAGGTGCTTGATGATGTGCGGCAATTGTGGCAGGAGGCTGACTCGATCGAAGCCCAGGAGGAGTTGAGGAAAGTTATTCCGATTGATGTGTGGAGGAGGGCAATGACCCCAGTTCCTGTCCCTTAGTAGTTTGGACAGTAGCTGAGAACTATTCCTGTGAATTCAGAGGTAGCAACAAACTCCCCTCAATTTGTGCAAACCTAAGCAAGGCAAACAATGACCAGCTAAACCTGCCGGGAGTAGGATAGGGCGATCGTTCTCTCACCTACAATCAAAATAGAGCGATAGCAGAGGTAGCAGGATGATTGCCGACCCCAAAAGTCAGCTAATGGCTCCCGAAGCGTATTTAGAGTGGGAAGACCAACACCCCTTCCGACACGAATACCTTCGCGGTATTGCCTATGCCATGACGGGGGGCTCGGTTCCCCATAATGACATTGCCCTCAACTTGTACCGTATTCTCTATCCTCACCTGCGATCGAGAGGCTGTCGGGTCAACGTTGCTGACGTTAAAGTGCAAGTCTCCGATAATGGCCCCTACTTCTACCCCGATGTTGTCGTCAGTTGCGATGAGCGCGATCGACGCGCCCTCAAACTCATTCAATCGCCTTGCCTGATCGTTGAGATTCTTTCTCCTGGAACCACAGGCTTCGATCGTGGAGATAAATTCCGAGCTTACCGCCGACTCACAACCCTACAAGAATACGTCCTGATCGACTCTGAAACCCGTAACGTTGACTGCTACCGTCGCAACGATCAAGGGAAATGGGAACTGACCGCTTACCCACTCGATGAAGCCCCAGAAGAAAGCGATCCCGAAGTTCACTTCACCAGCATCGATTTTCGTTGCCCACTGTCCGCAATATACGAGGACATCGACTTTCCCGAACCATCGCTCAACCTACCGCAATAGCTCAGACGAAAGGTTCGCTCCTAACCGACTGTTCCCCTAGCTCTCAGCAGTCAACCTATCTAACTCATCCAACAGCTTCGTAATCCGATCGCGTTTCTTGCGATCGCTCCAGATCTCACCCTTTTGCAACCGCTTACCAATCTCGCTCAACCGCTGGGCAGCAATTTTCTCAGGCGGCTGCTCTAACTCAGGCTTAATTTCTTTGACCCGTGCCTTGATCTCACTCAACGGCAAATTCTCACCGATCGCCTGCTCCAGCAAATCACGCCGCTGGTCTTCATCCTTGACCCGTGCGATCGCCCGTGCTTTCGTGAACTCAAGCTTCCCTTGCCTGAGAACATCCAGCACATCCTCTGGCAGATTGAGCAGGGGAAGTCGGTTGACCCGGAAGGATTCAGCACTAAACCCACCGACCGTAGAGAGCAATGATTCGATCGTTTCAAGCTGACGAATAACGTTATCCGTCAAATCCTGCCCTCGCTTTTTGGCATTAGCAGCCCGATTCAGAACTGCTACCACCTCATCGGTTGTAACGTCGAGGTCGATCGCCATCAGCTGCAACAGCCCCTCGGTTTCATCCATCGAGTTCAGGTCATCCCGTTGCAGGTTTTCGATCAGCGCGACCTGTAACGCCTGGCGATCGTTAAACTCCCGAACAACCACCGGAACTTCCTTCAGCCCCACTTCCTTAGCAGCCCGATACCGTCGCTCTCCAGCGATCAGTTCATAGCCGTCCTCCAGCGGACGAACCAGAAGCGGTTCCAGAATTCCATGCTCTTTCACAGACTGAGTTAACTGCGCCAGCTTCTCCGGGTCGAAATATCGCCGGGGCTGACGCTTCGGCAGCACAATTTTACGAATCGGAACGGTGCTGACTGAAGACCCCTCTTCAACCTCAATGCTGAAGAGGTCGGTTACGCCCCGCATCTGGGGAACTTGAGGACGCTTGCTAGACACTACAGATCCTCCATGCCTTGGGCAATTTCATTCAGCACCTTCAGAGATGGGTGCTTGGGGGCATAGACTGCCAGCGGTTGCCGCGCCATTGCCGCATCTGCAAACGCCGTCGCACGAGGAATCGGAGAGAAAACAGGGGCAAGGTGCGATAGCTGTTCTCGCAACGCGTCCAGGATTGCTTTGTCCTGGCTGGCATTGTTATAGATCGTGGGGACAATCCCTGCGATCGCCAGTTTTCGGTTCAGGTGCTTTCTCACCTTCTTGATCGTATCCAGCAACAGTTCAGTCCCCTTGAACGCCTTAAAGTGGGTCTGAATTGGAATTAAAACATGAGTGGACGCCGTTAAAGCCAGAATGCTCAGGACACCTAAACTAGGAGGACAATCGATCAAGACGAAATCATAGTTTGCCAATTCCGGTTCTAACGCTTCCTTCAGCCGCAACTCCCTTGCCATGACGGATGCCAGTTGCAGTTCAGCCGCACTCAGCGTAATGTTGGCAGGAGCGAGGCTCATCTTGTGCAAATCTTGCTGAATCGGTAGTCTACCCTCTTCATCGAGAATTGCATTCGTAATCGTCTCCTCTAACTCATGCGGCTCCAGCCCCATGAAGGTGGTAAGCGACGCCTGGGGATCAACATCGACCAGCAAGACGCGATGCCTACGCAGTGCCAGGTGGTAGCCCAAATTCATTGTCACCGTCGTTTTACAAACACCACCTGCTTGATTAAAAATAGCAATGACTTTAGGCACGACTTAAGGTGTAGCGACAAGCTTAGTTTATCCGTTAGATACGACTTCTGAACAAGTTTGATGGACGATTATCCCGACTATTTAGTGGATGAGGCACTGCGCCTTCTCGACCTCCTGCGTAACAATCCATTCGAGAATGACGCACCCCTAACCCGACAATTTAAGGATCTCCCTGGCCGCCCTGGCATCTATGCCGTGAAACATTGCAGCTTAGGAATTTTGTACATCGGCAGAAGCACCAACATCCGGGCACGCCTCCGAGGAGGACACAAGGCACTGGGCTGGGCATTTATCGATCGCCTCGACCCTGGTGACGTGCGGGTTGCTTGCACCACGCTTACCTTCCAGTGGAATCGAGTATCATATGAACTAGAGCAAATCATGATTAAGCGCGTCCAACCGCCCTACAGCGATCGTTAGCATCAGAGGACTAGGCAGATGCAGACGGCAGATTCAACTCAAAAAGCAACGCTCCTCAGTTACTTCCCTGAGCGGATTCAAGCTGCGCTCAAAGCCTATGCTGCTGAAGTTGCCCTGTCTCCCGAGGCTGTCGTTGAGTTGGCGATCGGCTATTTCCTGGAGTCAGCCGACATCAACGTTGACACCGGCGATCAGGACGCACCAAGCATTCCTTCGCATCAAACCGTACTGGCTCATCTCCCCCTTCCCCTTCAAAAAGGCATTGAGCAATACGCAGCCGAGATTGAGTTTCCACCAGAAGCTGTCGTCGAGCTAGCCGTTACCTTCCTCCTCGACCCCGATGCCACCAGCTTTGAAGACTGCCAGATCGGTGTTCAGAGGGAACAGGTCTACCTGCTCCAGCAATATCGTGAAGCCCATCAAGCCGAAGCAGCGTAGGTTTGTCGATGCTACATCATCTAGCTGGAGTGTAAAGCAAATCCTGGTTTATTTTACTAGCGGCATGGAAATAGTCTATGACTCCAGAAAACAAAGCTAGGAGGCATTTTCGCTAAATTTTATATGTCTCATAATGACTCGGTTTGACGAGTTTTGAGACAAGACTTCTGCATAGACAAGTAGGCTTAGACGCAAAGCGCTTTCCCAGTGCTAAACACTTTTGTTCTTGGTTGGAATTATGTCCAGGGACACGGATTACCGGGGGAAAGCCACTTAGTTCTCAGACTCGCTCGGTCGTCAATCGGGCAGCAAACGCTTTTCGTCTGGCGGCTCAAGCCGTTAGCCACAGTCGCTCAGCTTTGGGAGCATTTTATCGGCGCTTGCGGTCTTGCTTAGGAGCACCTAAGGTGCTCACGGCAACGGTTCACAAGATCGCTCGTCTGTTTTACAAGCTATGGTCTACAGATGGAATCTATACTGACCCTGGAGAAAACTATTACGAGCAAAAATACCGAGAACGGCTCGTTAAACACTTGAAGAAAACAGCCCAGTCTCTCGGCTTTGAAGTTGTGCCCCAATCCTCTATTGTCCAAAGTGTTTCTTGAGAGCCTGCAAAGTATGGGAAAAGCTTCAAATAATGAAGTGAGACCGCTGTAAGCAGTTGATCTATAAGTTTGATTAACTATATTTCTTAGTATTAGAAGCGCAATTATTGCAGTAGTATCCACTGCATTTGGCATGAAGAAGCTAAACATTTTATTGTTGCATATTAACCTAAACTATCCAATTAGATTTCTTATTAGAAAATAAGTTTAGCCCAACAACACAAACTCCGAAATTAGAAAGGGCTATTAAGGTCTCTTAGTGCAGTTGCTGAAGTTATCGTCCAGGAGGTGTCTAGTGAGGTCAGTGTTTGAAGAGGATTGGTAGGCGATCTCCTCTATCCAGCTAATAGGCATTGTTGGAGCGGACTGAGCCAATTCTCCTTAGTGTATTAAGAATGCTTGCAGCCGCTCAATTTCGTCGTTAGACTGCTAGACCTAGGTTGAGTCGGTACAGCAGAAAAATCTGTGGGTGTATCTGACTTTTCCCTGACCTTTCCCCTACCATTGTCCGACTGACAAAGTAGGTGTAAGGCAATTAAGTTAGATACGAGTCTTCCTACGCAAATCCCTAATGTCTGTTAGGTGACAAACATAAGAGGGTGCAATTCAATCAATTATTGATGTCGCTGAAGTTAATGGTGGAATGCGATCGCTAATAGTTCAAGTTTTTTATGAAAACATGAAAATCCGACGTAACATTCTGTTTAGTCTCTTTACAGTTTCAGTAACTCTTGTAATCGCTATTTCAAGCTTTACTTGGAAATCTTTACCAGCAAAGGCTTTTCATCCATGTCCACCATTTCATAGAGCTAGACATCCCTTTGGTGGACTTCCTGTCTGTGTGCCAACACCTCCCGCAGGTAACATTCCAACTAATCCACGCGAGTTATCTGTATAGGAGCAGTCAGGAAGCATTCTCAAGTAAAAATACTTACAGCGATTTTCAGGGTAGTAAGCCATAGGTGTAGTCTCAAACAGTTGCTTTCTCCGGCAAAATTTGTGGCTTGTTCGAGCAGCAACTGCTGTAAGAATCTTAGGTTGGGAAGTAGTAGCGGATTGTTATGGGGTGCGATCGGTATGTTCTATATGCCATCTAGCAACTTAGAAAAGTATGAACTTCTCGTAAAATTACTAGGATTTCGGCTAGATTCAAGTAGCATAAACTCACGCGTTATGCGTAAATTTTGAATAAAAATCACAATGAATAATGGTGATTCCTGTTGTTTCGGTTGTTATGACTGTCTATAACCGAGAGCTTTATCTTGCAAAAGCAATTGAAAGTGTTTTATCACAGACTAGAAAAGATTTTGAATTATTGGTTTGGGATGATGGTTCTACTGATAGATCCATAACTATCGCTCAAAGCTATGCTAAGCAAGATAAACGAATTCGAGTAATTCTGGCGGAGCATCAGGGACAAGGACAGGCTCTAAAAGCAGCATTTGCGGCAGCGCGCGGAATCTACATCGGGCAAGTTGATAGTGATGACTTTTTAGCACCAACAGCACTGGAGGAAACGGCAGCACTTCTAGATGTCTACCCACAAGTGGGGTTAGTCTATACCGATTATGTGGTCATTGATGAGAAGGGTTGGATATTAGGAGAAGGGGAAAGATGTCAGATTCCCTATTCCAAAGATCGGCTCCTTATTGATTTCATGATTTTTCACTTTCGTATGATCCGCCGCTCTGCATACGAACAAGTTGGGGGGATTGACGAGTCATTTGAATCTATTGAAGATTATGAGCTTTGTTTAAGGCTTTCTGAGGCGGCAGAAATCCAGCACCTTAAAAAAGCTCTTTATTACTATCGCACTCACAATGATAATCTTTCACTTAACAAGCAAGTCGATCAAATTTTTCTATCGCACACAGCAATCAAGCAAGCACTTCAACGCAGAGGCTTATCGGATCAATTTGAGAGCCATCTACACATCATAGGAAAGTTTTCCTTACGAAAAATCGGAAGTGATTAAGTCTAGTCTTTTGTCAGCTTACTCAAGCATTATCCATCTCAACTAAATTTATGGCTTATCAACCAATTTTTAATAGCAAAGAGCAGATGTTCAGTGGCTTAAACAGCTACCTGGATAGATTAGGCAGTGCGTTTTCAAGCCAAGTTTTACAGTCTAAACTACCATTTATTGGTAATCAAATAAGAAGTTCCTCAGTCGGCAGTTTTTTTAGTCGGATTAGAAGTAGTCTCCAAAGTCAAATCCAAGTATACCCTGGAGATTTTGGCTATGGTGAAGATGTAGCAGATGTTCTCTTCAAAGCTTGGGGCAATACACCTGGCGGTCTTGGTGTTCTTCAAGATTTAAATGGCGATAATACCATTACAGTTGCAGACATTCAGATCGATGATCAAACATTCTCCACTGGAGAAGGATATGGGGGCTATGTTGACTTCAAATTAAGACTAAGTCAATCGTCTACATTCACTACAGCACTTACAAGCGATTTAGGGCTTCCTGAATTAGGGTTAGAACTAAATGGTAATAATAATGTTGAGATTGATTATAGTTTTGATCTGAACTTTGGTTATGAACTGAGTGGAACAGGTTACACTGGCAATTCAACCTTCTATGCAGAGACCAAAGATTCTAAAGACATTTCAATCAATGTAAAAGCAAATCCCAGTATACCGGGAGTAGGTAAGCTTGGAATTTTGCCAATTCAAGCAACTAATCAGGGCAGTACCCTAGAAGCTAGTTTTTCTACCAACATAAAAGACTCTGCTGACGCTGATACAAGGTTATCAATAACAGAACTTCTGGGTTTGAGCGATGACAACTTGATTGACACAAGTCTTGCAGGACGCGCAGATCTCAAAGTAAATCTAGCGACTAATTTTCCAAGCCAAGCCAAGTTTCCCTCGTTAAGTACAGACTTTCGAATTGATTGGTCACTCAACAGTAGCGAACTTAATCCGGGACAACCGCAGACCTTAGGTGGAGTCCCCAGAGTTGAGTTTCGGGATGTGAAATTAGATATGGGGTCATTCATGGGAAATTTCCTGTCCCCAATCTTACAGCGAGTGAATGATGTCACTCAACCTATTCGCTCAATTACCGATAAACTGACAACACCGATCGCTCCTCTCTCAAAGCTGTTAAAGCGTGATGTTAACTTCTTTGACATTGCCGAAATTATTGGTAAGGCTGATCCAGACTTTAAGCTAGATTTAGGCTTTATTAAAGCGGCAGCCAATCTCATTTCCTTGGCAGGCAGTTTGCCAAATGCAAATGGAACTTTTCTCAACTTCGGCAACTTAGTTCTGGAGGGAGTTGATGTTCGCTCCCCAAGTTTCAACTTATCGAGTTTTAACCCTGTGGGAGGAAGTATCTCCTACACCGGAAGTAACGGCAGTGCGGTGAAGAGCTTCGTCGATTCGCTTCAGAGTGGGAAATCAGGAGTCGGCACTGTTGGATTGCCGATTTTAACAGATACTACAGCAGCCTTTAAGCTCCTGCTAGGCAACCCAAATGTAACGCTCATTGACTATCAAATGCCAACCCTGAACGTGAATGTAACGGGGGGACAAACCATTTATGTCATTGGTCCTGTTGGAGTTCGATTTGAAGGTACTATTGGTGCAAACGTCAACCTTAAGGTTGGGTTTGATACAGCAGGGTTGTTTAGATACAGTACGAGCAACAATGTTGCTGATATTTTTGAGAATGGATTCTTCCTCGATTCCAGAGTCGCTCCCCTCACAATCAATGCAGGAGTCAGTGCAGGTCCGGCGATCGATTTAAGCGCATTGGCAAGGGTCACAGTTCAGGGCGGTCTTGTTGGCACGATTGACTTTAATTGGCGGGATGACAAAAATCCCAATGACCCCAACAAAGTACGATTAAGCGAGCTATCTACAAACTTGGGTTCCTTCAATATGTTCAGCGTGTCCGGGCAACTGGACGCTGCCATGAAATTCAGTGCATTTGTTATTGGACTTGGTTCTTACGAACTACCGCTTGGTGCTGTTGCCCTATATCCTTCTGGTGCAACTCCAAGGGCTTTTTCTCAGAAGAGCCAAAATCGGTTGCCTAGAGGAGTTGAAAAACTCCTTAACTTACCACAATCGGTCAAGCAAGCAGCATCCAAACTGGGTGTTGAAGCAGCTAAGAGAGTATTTGGGCCTAAAACCGGTCCCAGATTAGTTGGTGCGCTAAGCAAGCTTGACCCAACTCGATCCAGACTAGTAAGGAAGTCCGGGATACTCGATTTGGCGACAGGGAATCCTGCGGCTGGTGCGAACCTGCTTGTTAAACATGGTCCAGCAGCGATCGATGTATTGGCTAAATCGAATGCAGGAAAACGAGTGGCAAAGGCTGCCAAAGCTGCAGTATCCCAAGCTCCAAAAGTTGCAAAGCGGGCACAGAAGCAACTTAGTACAGCTATTAAGCAAACTGATAAAGCATTATCTTCAGCTAAAAAGACAGCACAAAAGCCTGCTCAGGTTGTTAAAAAAGCAGCCCCTGTTGTTCAACAGGTTTTCTCTCCTAGAAGCTGGAGTAGATGGTAGAAAAGTTTACTCTTTCTGACAAATCGATTGCTTCCATGCTTGTGCAGTAAGATCTGTACACATTGTCTGAGCGATCGCTCAAATGGCATACGGGCTGCTTGCCATTTGAGCGTGATTGAGGCTTTGAAGTAGAGTAAGGTCACTATAAGGCGCGGTATAACAACGCAGTGGAGCGGACGGAATAAAGGTTTTGGGCGTTTTGGGCTTCGTTTCAATCATATCTGCCGCCGCTCACTTTAGCCGTTCATCAATCGTCTCATGCCATGAGTTTGAGAAGCGTCTATCGCATCACTGTTTTTATTCCACCAGACAGCGTTCCTGCTCTTCAGTCAGCGCTTCAGAAGACTGGGGTTCTCAGCTACGGAAACTACTCGGATGTCCTCTGGATGTCCTCGCCCGGTAAGGAGTCGTTCATACCTCTTCCTGGGTCAACTCCATCTCTGGGCACAGAGAGCGAAGCGACTACCTCATCCTCTGTCCAAGTAGTCTTCTCTGTCGCGCGAGAAGAGGCTGTCCTTGGCTCGGTAATCGATGCCATTCGGTCCGCTCATCCCTGGGAAGAGCCCGTTGTTTATATCGATGAGACCTTGGCTTTGAGTAGTCGTAGCTGACATGGTAGTTTTTGGACAACAAGAGCCGGCTGAGCTTTGGACGCGGAGCAGCCTCGCCGGAGCGGCAAATGTTAACCCTTCCAGAAATGATTAGGTTCGACAATCGTGAACTCCCTTGTATTTCTGCATCGGACGACTGGTGATTGTTTCTACGATCGCGTTCGGGAAGTTTTAGTATCTGTTTTTGGCAAAGTGCCAATTTAGGGTGTGCCAGTTGCAAGTGTAAAAGAAAGGACCGTTTGGTTAACAATGGGCTTGAAATGTTTTTCAGCTATAGTAGGCTGAAGAAGGAGCACCAAGTTCTACTGGCAATAATTCATGCATGAATTTCTTGTTGAAGCAGGAACAGACAGTCATAGAAGTCGAGAAATCTGTAACTTCCTCAGAGCTAAGGAGCTAGGGGAACAACTAATTGTTGATATTAAACTTTATCGCACTCATCCTAATTGTCCAACGTTAATATACTTCGTTTATGATTCAGAAGGTCAAATCATAAATTTATGAGGATTGAAAATGATTTAAGTAGAGAGCAAGAAGGGTTAATTGTTAAAGTAATCATTGCTCCTAAGTAGGTGTAAAGTCTAACAAACCCAAAGTGCTGGGGCTTCGGAGTTACTATTTGCTAGTTGAAGCCATTTGAGTCCGGTAATTGCGAATGTTAGGTCGCACCCAACCACACCATAATAACTTCACGATGACACACCAGCAGACTACACTAGACGCATTCGACCTCGTGGAGGAGCTAGGCGAAGGAGCAACCGGAATTGTCTACCGCGCCGTTGCCCGCGATGGGTGGAAGGAAGAGTTCCCAGACCAACACTACGCGTTGAAGCGGTACAAGCCATCGCTCTTCCTTCACAGCGATGCGCAATCGCGCCTGCAGCGCGAGGCATCGCTTCTAGCACGGATTCAACATCTGAACGTTGTGCGGCTTCACGGCTTATACGCGCTTGAGCAGGATCCGTTCAGCGTGTACGAGTTCTTTGAGGCGACTGATATCACCAGAGCCAAGATCGACGATCAGATGATTCTCCAAGTGGCTGCCGATCTCGCCAATGCATTACTTCACATCCACGCAGCGGAGGTGCTGCATCGTGATGTGAAACCAGAGAACGTGCTCTATGATGGGCATACTACTAAGCTCTGCGACTTTGGAGTAGCGCGCGCTTCTACAGACGCTACAATGACACGCGATGGGCAGTTTCTTGGGACAATTCGGTATGCGCCACCCGAGTATCTGTTCGACGGTCAGTATACCGAGGCATCTGATTATTGGGGTCTCGGGCAAGTGCTTTACTTTGCCTTTGAGGGATACAGCTGTGTTCCAAACCTCCCGCACTTTTCACAGCAAGTGGAGGCTGTACGTCGCTTCCGTTTTAAGGGTTTACATAAATCACGTACGCTGTGGTGCAGGCAGTCCTTCCAAACGATCGTAGGTAGCCTTCTTGATCCCGACCCAGAGAAGCGCTTCATCCGTGGCGACCTTCTGATTGCGCTAGCAGCGCTTCCGTCCAGGAGTTGTGCGGAGGCGGATGCCATTGCGGAGTACTTCGCCCTACAGATGTGGAATATTACGCATGCTGAACTCTCGCTTGAAGCATTCGTACAGGAACTTCCAGATGCTCTCTCCCTGAGTGATGCTGTAGTAGGCGAGTTTAGGAGCCGGATTGAACCCCTGGTACGCTCATCCCCTTTAAGAGAGGATCATTCACTGGTTCGGGAGGTGCTGAGTTGGAGCTCCGCGAGGGATCAAGCACGGCTAACCGCAGTGGTTGCAGCTTGCGCTACAAGCAATAATGAGGGAGCAGAGTATATTCTTAGTCAAGTGTTTGAGTTTCCAGCTGATTTGAACATCAAGGATACTGAAGGGAGCTGCCTGTCAATTGCAGCTGCCCTAGGGCTCGTGGCAATCAGCAAGCTCAGAGGATGCAGGGTGTCTCAGAGACAACTCTTGCTGAGCTACTTACATCGTAGTTCGTGCGCACGCTGGAATTTCCGCCAGGCTATGATTGACAACGGTGATCCAGGAGACAATGACGCGTACGCCTTCTCCCATGCTGTGGATCAAGTCTTAGAGTCGCTTCTAAAGGAGGGTCCGTGGAGTAGTAACAACGATGTGCCCGAGTGACCTCGATGCGAATGTTGGGGTGTCGCTGGTAAAGGAGTTAGGCAACGGAGTGCACTCCGTGCTGCGTGACTAATAATGCGTTAAAGCTGACAAAGCTATCTAGTCCTCAATCGAGAGTATGTTGGTGTTAACAGTAATACCCTCTTATACAAAGCTTTTCCATATTCTCTATAGATTTAATTCAACATCTTAAATTTAGAAAACCTTAATGAAATGCTTGATAAATTTGTAGCTATAGAATGAATCTACTTAAATTACTGATGAAATAGGAAGCATTTTGACTAGAAATGAGCACATCTACTGAAGAGCTACTTGAAGCTTGGTATCGTCGTTTGCGGGAATCGCAATTCTCTCATTATGAAGCAGCCAAGGCATTTGAACGTATGAACTATTGGTTAGGAATACCATCTGTTATGCTCTCAACTGTGCTTGGAACTTCGATTTTTGCTACTATTGGCGAATCTGTTAACACTAATGTCCAAATACTCTTTGGTTTAGTAAGTGTCGTAGCTGCTGTTCTTACAGGCTTGCAAACTTTTCTCAGATTCTCTGAGAGATCTGAGAAGCATCGTGCTATTGCAGCAAGATATGGTTCATTACGTCGTGAGATAGAAGAGCTTTCAGCTGTAGGGGAAAACTTTACGAGAGAAATGATTACACCACTGCGTGAATCAATAGATAGATTAGCAGAAGAGGCACCAAATGTTCCTGAAAGAATTTGGATGAAAACCCAAAAAGCGTTAGGTGACAATAATGCTAGTTTTCCAAGCAGAAGCAAACCATCAAAGCGAGGTTAGGTATGCAGTCTGGTAATTCAATTTACAGTGTGACAGTTAGGACTCTATCGTAAACGCTGGTTTAGTTTACTATCGGCATGAGGATAGTCAATAACTCTAGAAAACAAAGCTGGAAGGCGTTTCCGCTAAATTTTATATGTCTCAGAATGGCTCGGTTCGACGAGTTTTGAGACAAAATTCCTATACGAATATGCTCATTTTCTTGCCGACAGAACGGCTGTTGAGCGAACGTTGCTCCTTCACAAACTGGAAGTCATGAATCGAGCGGACTTTTCACGCCTCGCCCACCTCGATTCAGCACATGGGTGTAAATCATCGTTGTCTTCACATCCTTGTGCCCCAGAAGCTCCTGAACGGTCCGAATATCATACCCGTCCTGCAAAAGGTGGGTCGCAAAACTATGGCGAAACGTGTGACACCCCACTCGCTTCTGGATTCCTGCCGCTCTTGTAGCTTGCTTCACTGCTTTCTGCACACTGCTCTCATGCAGGTGGTGCCGACAACGCAGCCCGCTTCGAGGGTCAAGTGGAATCCCCACCGAGGGAAAGATAAATTGCCACACCCACTCCCGCCCCGCATTGGGATATTTTCGCTCCAAGGCGTAAGGCAACTGCACCAGCCCATACCCCCGCTCCAGGTCTTGCTGATGTAATCGTTTGAGCCGTCGCAGCTGTCCTTGTAGGGGCTCGATCGTGCAACCCGGCAGCATTGTCACTCGGCTCTCATTGCCCTTGGCATCTCGAACCACAATTTGAGCTTGAGCGAAATCCAAGTCCTTGACTCGCAACTGTAAAGCCTCAGTGAGACGCAGTCCACTGCCATAAAGCAGTTGCGCGACCAGTTGCGGTACACCATTCATCTGATTGAGGATGGCGTGGGTCTCTGCTTTGGTTAACACAGTGGGCAGATATCGAGACGGCTTGGCTCGGACTGAGTTGATAGACTCATCCAACTCCTGTTGCAGAACCTCACGGTAAAGAAATAGTAAGGCACTGAATGCCTGATTTTGAGTCGAAGCAGCCACGCGTTCCTGGACTGCCAGATGGCTGAGAAACTGCTCGATTTCTGCTGCTCCCATTTCACTGGGATGGCGTTTGTTGTGGAAGAGGATGAAGCGCCGGATCCAAGCCACGTAGCTCTCCTCGGTGCGGTAGGAGTAGTGCTTCATGCGAATGACATCGCGGACTCGGTCGAGTAATTTTCGAGGTCGTGGTTCCATGCCAGCCCCCTGATTCTGTCTAATCCCGTTTTTGGGATCTTAGGCAGAATTAGAGGCGAAAACAGACCGAAGAAACGCTGAAGAATTCGGGCTAATGCCCAAAATCAGGGGTATTATACGGAAAAATTGTCGGGCTAATGTCCGATTTGGGGGATTAGGCAGAATTGATTCGGGCTAATTACCTCTATGGGGTAGATAGCCCGAATTAATTCCGTCTAATAACGAGTTAGACTGCGGGGCTATTGGTGGAGACAGCTTTTGAAGCCCATCTGTTTCTTAGAGAATCTTTAGTTATCCCAAAACACAAAATTAGGGGTGGTTGGTAGATAAATAAGATCAGTAGGTCAATAAAAGCCTATCTAGAACAATTTCTTCTTCAAGAGTTTTACCATTCATTTGAAAACGTTTTAGCATTGAACGTCCACAATTCACAAAAATTTCTCGCTCAAAAAGATGCTCTGGAATAGGAAGATTACACAAAAAATTACCAGACTTCTTAGTGCCATCAATACTTAATGCAACATATACACCACGTTGCTTGCATTGTTGGATGGCATCAAAGAGATCTGAAAGTTCAAATTCCTGAGCACCATATAGGATAGATTGAGTAAACGTATAAGGAGGATCGCAATAAATTAAATCCCCTTTTTCTGCGACTTCCATAGCTAATTTATAGTCCTGGTGCAGAAAAGTGGTTCCTATAGTACGTTGATGCCATTCATCGACCCTTTGAGCAAAGGATGTAGGTGAGATAGGATCATGGACACCACAAGGAGTTGACATGTATCCATCTGCTTTCCGAAATCTTACAACCCCTCCATAACAGGATCTACTTAGAAATAGTAAGTCTGCTGCATTGGGGCAGTTGTTATAGCTTGCCTTAATCTTTTCGTATTCTTCTACTTTGTTGCCATTCTTCAAAGCAAGCCACCGCTGTTCATACCAAATTTTAAGAGCATCGGGGGATTGATGGAGAGTTTGCCATATTCCAATTAAAGGCTGGAAAACGTCAGACGCTACTGCTTTTCTCGGGGCGAGAGTTCCGAGTACTGCTCCACTACCTAGAAACGGCTCGTAATATGTATTAAAGCTTTCAGGAAAATAAGAAACGATTTCATGAGCAAAGCGTTGTTTATTCCCAATCCACTTCAGGAGTTGAGCTTTAAAGGGCTTTACTTGACAGGGAGCGCTACTGAGTAATGACAACTGTTGTAGCTGCATATCATATATTTTCAGCGGACAAATGACCGTACCATTCTTTTGGCTCGGAGTCAAGGAGTTGCGCCTCAGTCCTCAGCTTTAGGCTCACTGCAACTTAAAGGTCATGGATAAGATAATTGAAAAGAGATATTCAACTATTCCACGAATTATGACTTTTCTGCTATGAAAGCCAACTCACTCTTCCTAAATCAACCAAAATCTTTCTGGGCAAATGTCCGAACCATCAGCCAACATGTAGGCTACACACTACGTCAAAATGCTCAGATTAAAGTTCCAAACATAAATGAAATGTGTTCAGCAATGCGAGATCTTGGACTGGATTCTTCTCATATTGCTAGTGAACCAGGAATACCTACAGAATTTGGGGAACTGCTATCAGCGTACTATGAATACCGTGCTGAGGCATTAAACAATCATGTACAGCATAACTTGATGAATGTTTCAAGAGCGAGAGAAGTATTCACAGAACTGAAAGAATCTTTAACTCCATCGTGTCCTATTCCAATGAATAAACAGAAGGGAGAAAAGAAGGCTGAAGCATACTTCACAGGAATCATAAATATGATAATAGAAGCTCATGCTGAAGGATTGCCATGCGATTATGATCCTCGTGAACTAACCGCAATAACTTATAACAATACACCTCTACGCACTTTAGCAAGACGTGTTGATGGAGCTTTCCCTAGTACTATTAATCCCATAGCTATTTGGGAAATAAAAGAATATTATTACACTACTACTTTTGGGAGTCGAGTTGCTGATGGTGTTTATGAGAGCCTACTTGATGGCATGGAATTAGAAGAGCTTCGAGAACATGAAGATATAGATGTAAAGCATTATCTTATGGTTGATGATTCTAATACTTGGTGGAGGATGGGACGTTCCTACTTATGCCGAATCATCGACATGCTTCATATGGGCTATATTGATGAGGCTCTATTTGGTTATGAAGTAGTTGAAGAATTGCCGAAAATAGTTCAGGAATGGGTGCAGATTGCAAGAATGAGAGGTTGTTGAGTGTGGATAAAAGCAGTCTAACAACGCCCATGCACCCGACCGCCATAAGTTGTCTGTGAGTGTTCAAGTTCGTCTGCGGCAGGTGATGGGCAACGTTAGGCGGCTTCACTCTCAGCGGAGACACAGCCCGAAAATTCCTGGTCGGTACTCAATGTGAATCCATCACCTGCTGAAGCTAAAATGGAATATTTTTAAGGAGGTACTGATGCCTCATCTCCTCAACCAAAAGGATACAAAGCGCCAAGCCGTAATCGTCATTCATGGAATTGGCGAACAAATACCAATGACTACGTTACGCAATTTTGTTGAAAATGTTTTAGATGCAAAGCCAGGCTTTAACACTCCTCTTTACTACAGTAAACCTGATCCGTTCTCCAGAAGTTTTGAGTTGAGATGCTTGGCTACACCTGGTAATACCCGTCCAAGAACTGATTTCTTTGAATTTTACTGGCAACACTTGATACCCCAAGCTCAATGGTCAAAGATTTTTGATTGGGTTTGGTTCATAATGAATCGTGGTATCAAAACAATCCCGTATCAGTTTCGCAGCATTTGGTGGATTTTATGGATCGGAGTAGTAGCTCTTTGCATAATCACATTAGTTTCTTTAATATATGCTGGTTTTCACCCGCAGGAGAGGACTGAAACTCTTATCGAAATACCATTTGGTATTGCAGCAATCTGGTTGTTCCTACAGGGCTTGTTCCTATCCTATGTAGGCGATGCCGCAACTTATCTAAGAGCACACCCCAGAAACATTGCTGCACGCCATGAAATTCGATCGGCTGGAGTATCTCTACTAAATAGTTTACATAGAAGCCGTAAATACGATCGCATCATTGTTGTAGGTCACAGTCTCGGCAGCATCATTGGGTATGACATTTTGAACTTTGCTTGGCAACAATACTGTGATAAGCATGGGTATCCTGAAAGACCGCAGCGCGATAGTTTCAGGAAAGCTGAAACTATCGCTGTCTACATGCACAAAATGATTGATAACGGAAAAGAAATCCCAAAAGATCTGCGCGATGAGTGGATGGATTTAACAAAGAAGGTTGGACGGGAACTGCGGGCAAACAATCATTCTTGGCTAGTAACCAATTTTGTAACGCTTGGCAGCCCTCTCGCACATGCTGACCTCTTGCTGGCAAAAAACCGTAGAGATCTGAAGCAGAAGATTGAACAGCGAGAGCTACCCGTTTCACCTCCTGTTGTAAATCAAGGAGGAACCTTTGCTAAGGTAATCGATTATAAATTACCTGATGGTTCTCTCCGAACGACCTTTGTTCCCCACCACGCAGCCTGGACTGCTTGCGTCCGTTGGACTAATCTATATTTTCCGTGCCAATGGCTCCTTAAAGGTGACTTTGTGGGTGGTCCTCTATCACCATTGTTTGGTTCAGGTGTTCAGGATGTACCGGTCAGTACGAAGATTGGAGGTGGTTGGTTTTCACACACTTACTATTGGGCAAAAGATCAGAAGAATAACTGGGTGGAAAGCAATTCTATAAGAAACTTGAAGCTTGCTCTGGATTTGCAGGGTAAAGGATATAGACCAGCAGATCGGGAGGATCCGAAATGACAGCAATTGAAGTGGTTTTTCATTTATCTGGTCTTGTAATTGAAGGCGAGGATAGTGATTGCTCGTCCGTACGTTGGGTTAACGAAGGAAACCCAAAAACTTCTTAACCACTTACTTCATCCGCTTCAGCGATCGCCAGCTAACCCTTACGTGCACCGGGCGGACTGGCAACCTCCGGCTTCGATTCAATGTAATCTACCGCCGGTGACGCTCGCCGTTATACGGCTCGCGTGCGGCTTGGCTAGTAAGCTAAAGTTTATGACGTGGAAACCATATAACCCAACTTGGCTAGTTGAACTAGCAAAAGCGCAAATGCCAGAAGAGGCATGGTTGGTCGATGCTTTGTCTCAATGCACATCATATTTGCAAAGTGGTCACGCCTATATTCATTTTATTGACCCAACGGCTTCAAACAAGCCTGGTTCACAATGGCAATTCGAGCGCAACATCTTGCTGTATGACAAGTACGAAGGCGAACTGGTGCTTGATATTCTTGAAGGCAATCGAGTTGGCGGAGTTGAATTTCTCAACCGTCTCTAATTTGGCGGTAAGTTCCACTAACAAGCAGTACAACAAGGCGCTGCAACCGCTCCGGCTTCCGACCGCAGGTGAGTTTAGTCGTTAACCCTTCCAGAAATAATTAAATTCGACAGTGGTGGACTCCCTTGTATTTCTGCAACGGACAACTGATGAGAGTTTCTGCGATTGCAGCTAGGGAATTTTAGTATCTGTTTCTGGCAAAGTGACGATTTAGATGTGCCAGTTGGGTTTGTAAATAAAACGGCCCCAATAGAGGTATGGAAAAACGGGGGTGCACTTCAACGACAAAGGTGAACTTTCAGAGTCTCAAAACTCGTATCGAAATCAAAGTCTCAAAACTATTCTGCATCAACGAGTTTTGAGACTATTTCTCCTTAGGCATAAAAAATTGCGAAAACGACCGTTTGTGCAAATCTTTTCCGTCAACGTAAGAATAATTGTTTCAGTGTTGCATAAACCTATTGCAAAATCTGTTTCAATGGCAATAGATTTACGCAACGTTTTCTATGCTGATTGGCTATGCCCGAGTGTCACGTCAGGATGGTCAAGATACGGCTGTCCAAATTGAGGCACTTAAAGCGGCAGGAGTAGACCGAATTTTTGAGGAAAAGGCATCCGGGGGACGATGGGATCGTCCTCAGTTACATCGAGCCATCGAGCAATTGCGACCTGGAGATGTGTTTATTGTTTGGAAGCTCGATCGGCTCTCGCGATCGTTGAAGGATTTGCTCACCCTGCTGGAGAAGATTGATGCCATCGGCGCTGGGTTTCGCTCTTTGACTGAGGCAATTGATACAACGACTCCTGCCGGCCGCATGATGATGCAGATGGTGGGCAGCTTTGCCGAATTTGAACGAGCCATGATTCGAGAACGAACCAAAGCAGGACTGGCTGCAGCCAAGCGACAGGGACGGGTTGGTGGTCGTCGCTCTAAACTCACTCGTCAACAACAACAAGAAATTGTGGAAATGGTGACCAGTGAACGAAGGAGTGGGTCTGAGGCGGCTCGACTGTTCAATGTGCACCCCGCAACTGTGAGCCGACTTGTTGCAAAGAGTCGCCATAAGGAAGCAACGATCGACAGTTCAAACCAGTGTTACAGCAGTTTTTAGGTAATTAGCCCCTTTTCTATTAAGCTAACGAGTGGACAATCTATCAAGTTGGTGAAATGCCTGTCGCTTACTCAACGGATTTACGCACTCGTGTAAT